>CAZEEG010000096.1:0-21700 GCA_964511065.1 uncultured Pirellulales bacterium
AAACGACGCTGCTGAATACGCTGTCGAGTTTCATTCCCAACACCGAGCGTATCGTCACCATCGAAGACGCCGCGGAACTTCAACTCCAGCAGGATCACGTGGTGCGGCTGGAAACGCGGCCGGCGAATATTGAAGGCCGCGGAGCGATCACGGCAACCGACCTGGTGCGCAACGCCCTGCGTATGCGTCCCGAGCGTGTGATCATCGGCGAGTGCCGCGGACCGGAAACGCTGGACATGCTCCAGGCGATGAACACCGGCCACGAAGGTTCAATGACAACGCTTCACGCCAACTCGCCCCGCGATGCGTTGGCTCGTATTGAAACGATGATCATGATGACCGGCGTGGAACTCCCGCTGAAGGCCATGCGGCAGCAGATCGCGAGCGCCGTGGACCTGATCATCCAGGCGAACCGCTTGCAGGGCGGTCCGCGCAAAATCACGCATATCACGGAGGTGGTGGGGCTCGAGCAAGAAACGGTGGTGATGCAGGACATCTACCGGTACGTGCAGTCGGGCGTGGACGAAACGGGCCGGGCCATTGGCCGCTTTGAGGCGACCGGCATCCGGCCCAGTTTCATGTCGCGGCTGGAATCGGCCGGCGTGCGGCTTCCCGCCAGCGCGTTTCGGCAGCGCACGATGCTGGAGGACTGACCGGCCGGCATCTCCGGTGCCGTGCAGCCCGATCAGCCGTGCCGCGCGAACTCATCCATGTACAAGGCATGAATCATGAGCCCCCTGTTGATTTCCATCGCGGTCTTTGTGGCCGTTGCCGCCCTGGTGGGAGGGTTGTTCTTCCTGTTCCGCGGCGACTCGCGCAGCAATGCGGAAGAACGGCTGGAACTGTTGGCCGGCATCAAGACGGCCGGCACCGGCCGCGAGGAGAGCGTACTGCGCGACGGTGCCCTGGCCGAATTCGGCAAGCGCCGCCCGTTCGATGAGTTCCTGTCCAACTTCGCCAGCTTGGGCAGACTGTTTGAACAGGCCGATGTCCACTTAAGTACGACCCAGTTCCTGGGCATTTGCGCGGGCATGGCAGCGCTGGGCGTCGTGTTCGCCGTCACGGCCCAGGCACCAACCGCCGTGGTTCCGCTGGCGGGCGGGTTCATGGCCGTGCTGCCTTATTTCTGGCTGCTGTTCAAGCGGCGAAAGCGGTTCAAGGCCTTTGCCGCGCAACTCCCCGACGCCTTGGAACTGATCGCCCGAGCCTTGCGTGCCGGGCACAGTCTCGCGGCCGGTTTGAACCTCGTGGCCGAAGAAATGCCGGCGCCGATCGGTACCGAATTCGGCCGGGCATTCGAAGAACAGAACCTGGGCGTGGCTCTCGACGAAGCGCTCAAGAACCTGACGAACCGGGTTCCCAACCTGGACCTGAAGTTTTTTGCCACGGCCGTCGTGTTGCAGCGCCAAACGGGTGGCGACCTGGCCGAAATCCTCGACAAGATCGGCTACATCATCCGCGAGCGATTCAAAATCTGGGGCCAGGTGCAGGCGCTTACGGGCGAAGGCCGGCTCTCGGGCATTGTGCTGTTGGGCTTGCCCCCGCTGCTGTTCTTGGCGGTGTATTATCTCAACCCCCGGTACAGCATGATGCTGTTTGAAGACCCGATGGGTCAGCAGATGCTGGTCGGCGCCGTGATCCTTCAGATCATCGGCGCCCTGGTCATCCGTAAGATTGTGAACATCAAGGTGTAGCGCAAGCCCAGTTATTGCTGTCTTGGCTACTTACCATCGGGAAGACACGGCGTCTTTCGTAACTTCCACCTGAGCATCGACCATGTTGCTGGCCGCCCTCACCCTGGAACAGATCGTCCCTTACGCGATCTTCGGCTTGTTCGCCGCACTGTCGCTGGCGGGGCTCGAATGGTTTGCCTCGCAGAAATCGCGCGCGGTCGAGCGGCTCGATGAGCTGCGCAATCCGTCGATCCGCCGCGAAAAAGAATCGCGCGCGGTCAAGAAAAGCGACGCCATGACCCGGGTGCTGGAGAAAGCCTCGGCTGCCAGCAAACCGCTGCAACCCAAAAACGAATACGAGGCCAACAAGCTCAAAGCCAAGCTGGCCAGCGGCGGGTTCCGCGGCGAATCCGCAGTCAGTATCTACTTGGGTTTGAAGTTCCTGGGCCTGATCATCGGCTTTATCGCCGGCGGCGGCACCATGCTGCTCACCAGCGGGTTATCGCAGAACACTTTGATGGTGACCGTCTTCACGGCCGGCACGTTGTTCTATCTGCCCGACCTGGTGGTGGGAATGATCGTCCGCAAGCGCAAAGAGGCCATCTTTCTTAGCCTGCCCGACATCCTCGACCTGATGGTGGTCTGCGTGGAGGCCGGTTTGGGCCTGGATCAGGCCATGCGGAAAGTGGCCGAGGAAATGCAGGACATTCACCGCGTGATGTCGGAAGAACTTGCGCTATGCAACTTTCAGTTGCAGATGGGCCGTCCCCGTGCCGAAGTCCTGCACGAATTGGGCGTGCGAACCCAGGTGGACGACCTGCGTTCGTTGTCGGCCATCCTGATTCAAGCCGACAAATTTGGCGCCAGCATTGCCCAGGCACTCCGCGTGCAAAGCGATTCGATGCGTACGCGGCGGCGGCAATTGGCCGAGGAAAAAGCAGCCAAGACTGCCGTGAAGCTGATCTTCCCGCTGGTGATGTTCATCTTCCCTGGCATCTTCGTGGTGCTGGTCGGGCCCGCGGCCATTACCATCGTGCGCGATATGTTCCCCAGGATGGGCGGCTAGGCCGGCCGCGACGCACACGGCAGCGTCCCCACACGAACAAGCACACCCGTGCTCAGCCGCCTTGGAAAGCCACCGTGCCCAGCCCCAGATGCTCAGGGGGCTGGCTGCATGTCCGGACTGCTTACGGCGGTGCTTTCGGGCAGGGTCGTTTCGCCGTCAACGGCCGGCAATCGCAAGATGAACGCGGTACCCTTGCCCACGGTGCTTTCGACGCGAATCCGGCCGTGATGCGACTCGATGATCTCGCGGCACATGGAAAGGCCCAAGCCGGTGCCGCCCTTGCCGCTGGCGTCGGGCCCTTGCTTGGTGCTGAAGAACGGATCGAAGATGTGCGGCAGATACTCCGGCGCAATGCCGCAGCCGGTGTCGCGAACCGTCAGATCGACCGTTTTCTCCCCGGCATCGTAGGCAATCTTGATCACCACACGGCCGCCTGAAGGCATCGCCTGCCGGGCATTGATCAATAGGTTCAGTAGCACCTGTTGAATCTGGTTGGGGTTGACGACGGCCTGCGGAGCGGGGTGGAAGTATTTTTCCACGGCGATGTGGTACTTGGACAATTCCCGCTCCAATAGCAACAAGCACTGCTCGACCAGTTCGGCCAGGTCGGTTGGCTCAAAGCGGCCCGAACGGCGGCGCGCAAGCCCCAGCACGCTGGCGCTGATCTTGGCGGCCCGCTGCCCGGCCGACAGAATTTTTTCAAACGCCTTGTCGCGTGTGGCGGCGTCCTTGTGCCGCATCCCCATCTTGGCATAGTTGATGACCGTGGTCAGCACGTTGTTGAACTCGTGCGTGGTCGTTCCCAACAATTCCCCCAAGCTGGTGAGCTTTTGGGATTCGGCCAGTTTGGCCATCAACATGGCCACCTGCTGTTCCAGTTCAGCGATCCTCTTTGCATCCATGCCGGGCATGCAGCACTCCACCGTTTCGTGAGTCATGCGTCCATTGGTTGGGGACAGCCGTAGCGGTCGAACCGCCGAAGCTGCCATTGCCAGGTCGCCCCAACCGCCAAAGCCGCCTGGGCTGCCGCCTCGGTTCAAAGCGAGGCCTTGCGGGAACTTCGCCCACTTTGCGTGAGCACACCGCATTGCGCGGTCGAGGCGGCTTCTCTAAAGCGGTCGATTTAACGTCGGACCAATTCGGCTGTTATGGCGTCCCTAGCCGATCATCGTCCCTAAGGTGCTGACAACTAAAAGCCAAGCGACAGATTCGATCAATGGCCCCCACTTGCGCCGATAAGAGTTTCAGTTCATGGTGACTGAGCGACTGATTCCGGCAGCCAGAGGGGGTCGCAGCAGCGCTAGGATTGCTGGCAGATTCCGCGCCTGTTGTCGCGGCCGGTAGGATGCATGCTTTCATGCCGGCATGCCCACAAGTGCCGGTTGAGGCCCCGCAGGCGTAGCTGGCATAGCCGTTTGCCTGCGGGGGGCTCTTTCAGCGACCTTGGCTTGTCAACGTGATTGTGATACAAGGACGCGCTACGCGCAGGCAGCCGCCAAGTAGCTTTGGTTGCCGATAGCCCAGCGATCGCGCGGCGCGACGGTTCAGTGAAGGCAAATGGATTTGCCGCACTAGGGGATACATCAAGGATGAAAGACTTCTGGCGGGCTCTGCGTCTCGCGTTCAACTACCGCTTCACCATATTCATGTGCATGTTCTCGGCCTTGATGGTCGGCGTGCTGTGGGGCGCGAATATCGGCACCATCTACCCGTTTGTTGAAGTCGCATTCAAAGGCCAAACGCTGCAGCAATGGGTCGACAACGAAATCAGCGAATCGCAACGGCTGATCGGCGAATTTGAAACGCAAATTGCCGACTACCAGCGGCAGATGCAAGCGGGGCCAGAAAATCCCGGCCAACTCGAGGCCGAGTTGAGCCAGGCGGAACATCGCCTGGCAACCGAACGCGAGCACCTCCAGCGCTCGCAATTCATCAAACCGTACATCGAACGGTACCTGCCCAACGATGCCTTCCAGACGATTGTCGTGCTAGCAATGCTGCTGCTGGCAGGCACGCTTATCAAGTGCATCTTTGTCGGCTGCAACAACTACATGGTGCATAAACTGTCGAACCTGGTGACGTTCGACCTCCGCAAGATGTTGTTCCGCAAAACGCTGCAGATGGACATGAACACCTTCGACACCGACGGCAGCGGCGAGTTGATGAGCCGCTTCACCTACGACATGGAAACCGTGCACAACGGTACCAAGGTCGTATTTGGGAAGGCCGTCCGCGAACCGCTCAAGATGCTGGCCTGCTTGATCGGTGCTGCCCTGATCTGCTGGCGGTTGCTGCTGATCTCCCTGATCCTGGCGCCCGTGGCAGGGGTGTTTGTCGGCAAACTCGGCAAAATGCTCAAGCGGGCCAACCGCCGGGCGATGGAAGAAATGACCGGCATCTACTCCCTGCTCGACGAGACCTTCCAAGGCATCAAGGTTGTCAAGGCATTCACCAGCGAACGCCACGAGCGGATCCGTTTCCATCGCAGCAGCCGCAAGTATTACGACAAGTCCATGAAGATCGGCTGGTTTGATGCCCTGACCCGTCCCCTCTCCGAGGTGATGGGCGTCAGCACCATCTTGGTGGCGCTGCTGGCCGGGGCGTACCTGGTGCTCGAAGGACAGACGCACCTGTTCGGCATTCGCATGTGTGACCGCCCGCTCAGCTTGAGCGCCCTGCTGCTGTTTTACGGCATGCTGAGCGGTGTGAGCGATCCGGCGCGGAAAATGTCGGAAGTGTTCAGCCGCGTGCAGCGCGCAGCGGCGGCCTGCGACCGTATCTTCGCCCGCATCGACCGCGAGCCGACCATCTGCGATCCGCCCGCTCCCAAGCCGCTGCCGCGTCACCACCAGGAGATTGCGTTCCGCAACGTTGGTTTCGGTTACCAGGCAGAACACCCGGTTCTGGAGAACATCGACCTGAAGGTGAAGTTCGGCGAAACCGTGGCCGTGGTGGGCCCCAATGGCTGCGGCAAGAGTACGCTGGTCAGCTTGATTCCACGGTTCTACGATCCCCAGCAGGGTTCCGTGGAAATCGATGGCATCGATATCCGCGACGTCCGCCTGAAACACCTGCGGCAGCAGATCGGGCTGGTGACGCAGGAAACCCTACTGTTCGACGACACCGTGTTCAACAATATCCGGTACGGCTGCCCGAACGCGACCGAAGAACAGGTTCTTGCGGCGGCCAAGAAGGCTCACGCCGACCGCTTTATTCGCGACCGCCTGTCCAATGGCTACGATACGGTACTGGGCCCCGGCGGGGGCCAGCTTTCCGGCGGTCAGCGGCAGCGCATTGCGCTGGCCCGGGCGATCCTCCGCGATCCGCCGATCTTGCTGCTGGACGAAGCCACTAGCCAGGTGGACCTGGAAAGCGAACAACTGATCCACCAGGTTCTGGAGCAGTTCATCAAGGACCGCACGGTCTTCATCATCACACACCGGATGTCGACACTCATCCTCGCCGACCGGATTGTGGTGATGAACCAGGGCCGAATCATCGACGTCGGCCGGCACGAGGAACTGCTGGGCCGGTGCCAACTCTACACGCGGTTGTACGACATCCAGTTCCGCCAAAGTGCCGCGTAGTTGCATCCAGGCCCTCGGCTCGGCCGATGAGCACGCGGCGCGGCAGGGGCACAGTCCGGAGACCTTCCCGGCGGTTGCACTACCGAGCGGTTGCGGCAAATGATGCCCACACGCGCTCAAGAATCCACCCGGACGTTGGCTCCAGCCCACCGTCGAGGGGCCATGCCGGCTGAGGATCCTTTTGGCGGCATTCTGGCCGTGGCGCAAACTGGCGGTGGCGGCAATCGGCGAGTGCAACTTGCGTCGCCTGGGGCCGTCTCCTAGACTCCATTTCCGGGAGGCAACCGCACCCTTCGTCCAACTGTGGAGGGCGGCACGATGACCGTCATATCGGAAGCCAACGGGGTAGTGACATTTCGTCTGGCCAAGACTTACGATGCACTCCATGGCGGCGAACTCCAGCAGTTCGAGTCCGCCATTGTGCAGCACGTTAGCGATTCGCCTCAGCCACGGTTGGTTTTCGACTTCACCGACACGATGTATATCAATTCGAGCTTTGTGGAAGTGGTGATGCGCGGCTGGAAGCGACTCCAAGCCAAGAACGGGCGAATGGCGCTGTGCTGCCTCAACAACAATTGCATCACCGTCTTGAAGGTGTGCCGGCTGGATCAGATTTGGGACTTGTGCGAAACCCACCAACAGGCCGTGCAAGCGGTGACAACGCCGCGGGAGTAGGCGGTATTCAGCCCTCCCATTACGGCTAAGCCATCGCTTGCCATACCCCGCCTCCCAGCCGTTCAACCCTATCCACCAGTACCCAGGCTGCAAGGAAAACGCGTTTCATGATTAACGTAGGCATCGCCGGCATCGGGTTCATGGGCTGGATTCACTACCTGGCCTACAAGCGGTCGCCCCTGGCGAAGGTTGGCGCCATCTGCACCCGCAGCGAGAAGAAGCTCGCCGGCGATTGGACCGACATCAAAGGCAACTTCGGGCCGCCGGGCGAGCAAGTGGACCTCTCAGACATTCGCGCCTATCGCGAACTGAACGACCTGTTGGCCGACCCGGAGATCGACCTGGTCGATATTTGCCTGCCGCCCGCTTTGCATGCAGATGCGGCCGTGGCTGCCCTCGAGGCCGGCAAACACGTCTTCTGCGAGAAGCCGATCAGTGTTTCGGTGGAGGATGCCCGGCGCATGGTCGATGCCGCGCAGCGGTCGGGCAAGCAGTTGACCATTGGGCACGTGCTGCCGTTCTTTCCCGAGTTCAAATTTGTGCGGCAGGCGGCGGCCGATGGCCGCTTCGGCCAACTCCGGGGCGGCCACTTCAAGCGGATCATTGCCGACCCTTCCCGACTGTGGCTTAAGGACTTTTTCGATCCCGTCAAAGTCGGCGGCCCCTTGGTCGATCTGCATATTCACGACGCGCACTTCATCCGCCTGCTGTGGGGCATGCCGGAGGCCGTTTTCACCACCGGCAGCCTGCGCGGCGACGTGCCGGAGTTCGTCACCACGCAATTCCTGTTCGGCGATCGCGACATCTCCGTGTCGGCCGCCAGCGGTGTGATCCCGCAAAGCGGCCGCGCATTCAACCACGGGTTTGAAATTTATTTCGAGAAAGCCACGCTGTGCTTCGATTTCTCGGTGCTGGCCGATCAGCCGGTCGCTTCGCAACCGCTCACGGTGATTGCGGACGATGGCAGCGTACAACAGCCTGAACTGGGAAGCGGCGACCCTGTCGACGGTTTTGTCGAAGAAATCACCGAAGTGCTGACGGCCATCAACAGCGGTCAACCATCGGCACTGCTGGCTGGTGAGTTGGCGCGCGATGCGCTGGTCTTGTGCCATTGCCAGGCCGAGTCGCTGAAGCGGCGCGAGATCGTGCCCACGGCCTAGCCCAAGTACCGGTTACGACGCATCGCTGGTGCCACCTTGGGGACGGTGGGCGCTAGTGGCGTGGCGCGCAAGTGGCACGTTGTGCGCACGTCGCCAGGTGACCGCCCGCTTGCGTGGCCAAAATTGGCATCGCGCTCCCGCTGCTTCTACAATGGCCGCACGCGCCAACACCGCGCATCCGTTGGGATGCGGTGGGCGAGCCGTTCAATTGGCGGAGTAGCGACATGGCGAACAAGTATCGCGTGGCGGTGATCGGGAGCACGGGCCGGGGCAACTACGGGCACGGTATCGACACCGTATGGCTCAACATCCCCGAGGCCGAAATCGTAGGCGTAGCCGACGCCAATAAGGACGGTCTGGCGGCAGCCGCGCGGCGGCTGAAGACCGACAACGCCTTCCTCGACTATCGGGAGATGCTCGACCGCACCAAGCCGCAGTTCGTGAGCATCTGCCCTCGCTGGCTGGACCAGCACCATGCGATGGTCTTGGCGGCGGCCGAACGGGGTATCCACATCTACCTTGAGAAGCCGCTTTGCCGCACGTTGCAAGAGGCCGATGAAATGGTCGCGGCGTGCGAGCGGAGCCATGTCCGGTGCGTTGTCGCCCATCAGACCCACTACAGCCCCAAGGCCCAGATCGTCAAGCAACTGCTCGACGAAGGCGCGATCGGCCGGGTGCTGGAGTTCCGCGGCCGCGGCAAGGAAGATCGCCGCGGGGGCGGCGAAGACCTGTGGGTACTGGGGACGCATATCATGGATCTCATCCGGCTATTGGGCGGGCAGCCCGCCTGGTGCATGGCCAGCGTGCGTGTCGATGGCCGCCCCATCACCGCGGCCGACATCGCCGAGGGAAGTGAGGGGATCGGCCCCCTGGCGGGCGACTCCGTGGCTGCCATGTATGGCATGCCCGAGGGTGCCTATGCGTACTTCAACACCACGCGCAATGCCGGTGGCCGGCCTTCACGGTTTGGCCTGCAAATCTACGGCAGCGGCGGGATCATCGAGATACTCACCGGCCATATTCCTTCCGTGAAGATCTTGCAGGACTCGTCCTGGTCGCCCGGGCGCAGCGGCAAGGCCTGGCAGGATGTATCCAGCGCAGGCATCGGAAAGCCAGAGCCAATCCAAGACGGCGGGCTGGGTGCCGGCAACATTCTGGCCGTCCGCGATTTGATCGCTTCCGTTGAAGAACAGCGGGAGCCCGCTGGCAGCATCGCCCAGGCCCGCGGGGCTACGGAGATGATCGTCGCAGCCTTCGAGTCCGAGCGACAGCAAGCCCGAATGGCCCTGCCGTTGGAGAACCGCAAGAACCCGCTCACCACGTTCAAGTCGTAGCTGACGCCGCCAGCAACGGTTCGCAAGAAAATACGGCCGGGGTGGATTGCAGCGAATGTTCCTGCCGATACACCCACAGCGTTCCGCATTTCTTGGTCCCGGTGTGCGCAATGGCGTTTCGTTCGACGATTGCATTGGTAGCACTTAGTCTGCTGGCGGGTTGTCGCAGCACGCCCCCGCCCGCGGACGAGGGCGCCGATGCTCCGCCAGTGAGTTCTTCACAACCCGTGCCAGCACCCGGCGAGTCGTTGCAACCGCCCACCTACCCGGCCGATGGATCTACGGTCCATCAAGTGAGTTACCAGCAGCCTGGCAACGGTGCTGATCCAGCGCCGAACCTCGATCTGCTCGGGCTGGAACCGCCCGGTGACAAATCGCCCGAGTTGCCGCAACCGCCACCCAATACGGAGCCGCGGCTATCGGACGGCTATCCCGACGGTCAGTTCGCCGGGTGCTTTACGCTGGCAGACCTGGAACAGTTGGCCATGGCCAACAATCCCTCGCTGGCCGAAGCCAGGGCGCGCGTCTCTGCGGCCCGGGGCAATTGGGTGCAGGTCGGCCTGATGCCCAACACGGTGATCGGCTACTCCGGCCAGCAACTCTTTAGCGATGGCGAAGCCGAGCAGCAAGGCCTGTACGTGGAACAGGAGTTCGTGCGCGGTCACAAGCTGCGACTCAACCGCGCCGTGGCCTCGCAAGAGATTCGCCGCGCCGAGCAGCAGTGGGCAGCACAGCAACTCCGCGTGCAGACCGACGTGCGGTTGTGTTTTTACCAGATTCTCGTGGCGCAGCAGCGCGTGTCCGTGAACGCCCGGCTGGTGGAAATCGCCGAAGACGCCCTGAAAACGGCCGATGCGCTCTATCAAGCCAAGGAAGTCAGCCTGCTCGACGTCACCCGGGCCCGCATCGAACAGCAGACCGCCCGCTTGCAGCACCGCAATGCGCTGGCCCAGTTGGATGCCGCCTGGTCGCGTCTGGAAGCCGTAACGGGCAAGCACGATCTACCGCGTTGCCGGCTGCTGGGCGACTTGCAGGATTTTGATCACCATCTCGACATGCATAGCGTGCTATACCGGATTGACTCTGAAAACCCCATGCTGGCCGCCGCGGTGACGAATGTCGCCAGGGCACGGTGGGCCATCAACCGCGAGTTAGCCGAGCCGATTCCCAATATCGATGTGGCTGCTGTCGTACAGCACGACAACAGTACGGAAAACGCCAACGCCAACTTGCAGGTCACGTTTCCGATCCCGTGGTTGGATCGCAACCAGGGTAACATCGCCAGGGCCAGGTCCGAACTGGTGGAAGCCCAGCGCAATGTGGACCGCATGCGACACTTTTACAAGTGGCAGTTGGCCGAGGTGTTCCAGCGGTATGCCATTGCCCGAAATCGCGTGGACGAATTCCGGCGCGAGAGCGGCATCCTCGACCAGTCGCAAACCGCCCTGGACCAGGTCAGCCGCGCCTACCAGGCAGGGGAGCTACCGTATCTCGACCTGCTCAACGCCCAGCGGGTTTACTCGGAAAATGCGCTCACCTATGTCGAAGCACTGGGCGAGTTATGGAACGCACTGATCGAGATGGATGGGCTGCTGCTGAAGGACAGCCTCGAAAGCCTGGAAATGGATGCGCTGCAAATCGAGCCATAAGTGCGCCCAGTTCATGTCCCCGACGGCGCGCATTGGCCTCGCCAACGCAACCAGTGATCGGCCAGTACGATGGCCACCATGGCTTCGGCCATGGGGATAAAACGAGGCAGCAGGCACGGATCGTGCCGGCCCCGCGTGCGGATCGTGGCCGGTTCGCCCTGCCGTGTCACCGTCTGCTGCTCGCGGGGCAAGCTGCTGGTCGGTTTGACCGCGGCCCGAAGCACGATCGGCATTCCGGTGGTGATGCCACCTAACATGCCGCCGTGCCGATTGGTTCGCGTGGCCACCTTGGGAGCTCCGGGCTCGGCTTGTTCTGCGACGGTGAATTCGTCGTTATGCTCGCTGCCGCGCATCTGGGCGCAGCGAAAGCCAATGCCGTACTCCACGCCCAGCACGGCCGGCAAGCTGAACAGGGCCTTGCCCAGATCGGCCTTTATCTTGTCAAAGACCGGTTCGCCCAACCCGGCCGGTACGCCCGTAGCCACGATTTCCGCCGCTCCGCCGATCGAATCCTGATCCTTGCGCAGCGCCTCGATCAGTTCGATCATACGCTTGGCTGCGTCCACATCGGGACAGCGAACCACATTGGGTGAACCGTCGGGAAACTGTTCCACCTGCTGCAGAGTGACGGCGGCCGGATCATCCACCTTGGCCTGGATATCGCCCACCTGGACCACGTAACCGACCACCTTGCCGCCAAATCCCGCTTCGATCACCTTCTTGGCGACCACACCCGCGGCCACGCGCACGTTGGTCTCGCGCGCCGACGACCGCCCTCCGCCGCGATAATCGCGGATGCCGTACTTGGCGTCGAACGAATAGTCGGCGTGCCCCGGACGGTACAACTCCTTGATATCGCTGTAGTCGCGGCTCCGTTGGTCGGTATTGCGGATGAGGATAGCCAGGCTGGTACCGGTGGTTCGCCCTTCGAACACGCCCGATAGAATCTCCGGCTCGTCGGCCTCGTTGCGCTGGGTGACGATGCTGCTTTGGCCGGGCCGGCGGCGGGCAAGGTCCAGCGCTAAATCGTCCACGGTCAGAGGGATCCCAGGCGGAACGCCGTCGATAATGACGACATTGCCCGGCCCGTGGCTTTCACCCGCGGTCGTCACACGAAAGGCATGTCCAAAGGTATTGCCGGGCATCGAATCGAGTATCCTCTTACATGACAGTAACTTACAGTGGCCGCTCCACCTGCCGCACGGGTGCAGAATCGCGCAGAGCCCCACCTGCCTAGGCCAACAGGCCGATTGTATCAAAAGGCGGGCGGTTGCAGGATGGGGCGGCGTGCCGCCATTGCACCAACGGCGCCCAGGCGACGTATCCTTTGACGTGCGGGCCAATTTGCTTGGACCATCCCCCCGAGGCGTCCGTTCCATGACGCGCGTGGAAGAATTGAACAGCCTGGCGGACTTACAGCCGCACCGCCTGCGGTGGCGTAAGCTGCTGGGCGAAACGCGCGGCGCCAGCTTCGTTCAATCGCTCGAATGGCTGGATACCTACTGGCGACATTTCGGTGCCGAAGGGCGGTTGCGGGTCCTGATCGTGTCCAGCGACCGCGAGCCACTGGGCATCGTGCCGCTGGCCGTCCGATTGCGGCATACACGCTTGGGCATCGTCCGCGTGTTGTCATTCATGGTTGAAGATTGGGCAGGGTTCTGCGGCCCCATTGGTCCCAATCCCACCGCCTGCCTGCTCACCGCCTTGCGGCACATCCAGCAGACGCCGCGCGATTGGGACCTCATCCAACTTGATGCGGTCGATCCCACGCAGGATTGCGGCCGCACCGAGCACGCGCTGCGCCGCGTGGGCTTCCCGGCGCACCGGAGCCTGGGGCAGGCGACGGCGCTGCTCTGGTTTCGCGCCCCTTGGCCCGCTTATTGGGCGTCGCGCACCGAGCATTGCCGGCGAACGCTGCGCCGTGCCGAGGCGCATCTGGCAATGCAAGGCAGCGTGGAGTACGTGCACTACCGCCCCCAGGGCGCGGCCTGGGACGATGCCGATCCTCGCTGGGACTTGTACGACGCCTGCGAATGGCTCGCCGGCCAAGGTTCGCCCACGCGTACGATCGTCGGAACCATTTCGCTATGCGAGCAGCGATTGCGGCCCTTCCTGCGCGACCTGCACCCTCGGGCCGCGCAAGCGGCAATGGTCGATCTGCATCTGCTGCACGTCAGCGGCATCCCGGCGGCTTTCGCCTATGGCTACCATCTGGGCGGCCAGGTCGTGGCCGTAAGTTCCGGCGTTCACCCTGGACCATGTTTCCGGAGCGCCAGCACGGTGCTGCTGGGCCGATTGCTCGAAAGATGTTGCAAGTTAGGTGACCTGAGCTACAACCTCGGGGGAGGTTCGCTTCGCCCCAAGCGCCGGTGGCTGACGGACCTGGTCCACAGCGAGAGCTACACCCATTTTGCTGCCACTCCGCGGATGCAGTTGCTCCGCATCACGCACCGCTTGATGCGAGGACGCGCGGGCATTCTGCCAACCCAGGGGCCACGCCGATGAGCGCCACGGGTGCGTTCACGATTTCGATCGTTGCCGCCGTCGTTTCTACGCTGGTTTACGTGTCGATCCTGCTTTCGTTCGACCGCCACGAAAGAGAACCGTGGCGATTGATGGCGTTCGTCTTTTGCTGGGGCGCCGCCCCCGCGGTGCTGCTGGCCCTGTTTGCCGAGGTTTCCGTCCAAGCCCCGCTGGCGCGGTTCGCTTCCAAGGATGCCCCGAATGTCGTGTACCTGGCGGTAGCCGCTCCGATCATCGAAGAATTGGCGAAAGCCATTCCCGTGCTCCTCATCTATTGGTACTACCGCCACGAGTTCGATGGGTTGCTGGATGGGCTGTTGTACAGTTCGCTCGCCGGGTTCGGTTTTGCCATGACCGAGAACGTGTTCTACTTCTTTCGGCCATTTACGGAAGAATTCGCCTTTGGCTGGCAAGTCGTGGTATTACGGACGATCATCTTCGGTGTGAACCACGCCCTGTATACCTCCTGCCTGGGTCTGGGGTTGGCGGTGGCCCGTTTCGCGCGGCGGCCAGTGGTGCGGATCGCGGCACCAGTTCTGGGACTGGCCTCGGGCATCGGGCTGCATATGTTTCACAACTATTCCGTTCTGACCACCGGCACCTTGCTGCCCGCCCTGCTGAGCAACTGGACAGGTGCCGCGGTGTGGCTGTTGCTGATTGCAGCCGCCCTGCGCCGAGAGGGCCGCATGATCGCCGAAGAACTCGCCGAAGAAGTTCGGTACGGCCTGATCTCCGCCCCCGACGTGCTCGCGGTCACCCGGCACTCGTCGCGGGCGTTGACCAAGTTGGCGGCCATGCGGCGCACTTCAGCGCAAAAGCTGAATCACTATTACTGCCTGCTGGCCGAGTTGGCATTCAAGAAGCGGCAGGCGCGGCTGCATCCTGAGGATCCCGTTGCGCCGGTGCTCGTATCCAGGTTGCGGGAAGCCATCGCATCCCACCGAGCCTCGGGCTGAATCGCGGCCTCGCCTGATTTCTTGGGGCCCCCGGCCGCTGGTATTACGTGGGCAGGAACAGGGGGCCGCCACCTGGTCCCAAGGGGATCCCCAGCATCATCCATGCCAGCAGCAGCAGTGACCACGCGATGAGAAAGACCATCGAGTAGGGCAGCATGATCGAAATGAGCGACCCGATGCCCGCCTGGGGCTGATACTTGCGCATGAACACGAGGATGATAACCACGTAAGGATTGAGGGGCGATATCGGATTGGTTACCGAATCGCCCACGCGGTACGCCGCCTGCGTCAACTCGGGGCTGATACCCACGCCCATGAAAACTGGCACGAAAACCGTCGAAATCATGGCCCACTTGGCCGATGCTGAGCCGATCGCCAGGTTCAGGACTGCCGTCAGCAGGATGATGCCCACCACCAGCAGCCAGCGCGGCAAGTCCATGGCCTGCAGCAGGGCGATCCCCTCGTAAGCCAAGACTTTACCCATGTTCGATTCCTGGAACCAGGCAATGAACTGCGCGGCGAAAAAAGCCAGCACGATGTATGGCCCCATCGAGGCCATCGTATCGCCCATCATCTTGGCCGCGTCGCGATCGTTCTTGATGGTTCGAGCGGCAATGCCGTAGCACAGCCCCGGAACCAGGAACATCACAAACAAAATCGGCACGATCACATCGACCCATACGGCCAGTTTCCAATCGGGACGATGGACCGGATCGGGCGCGTAATCGCCGTACAGCGGGGCGCCAGGAATGACAATCATGGCCACAATCGCACCGCCGGCGGCGAGAATACCGGCAGCGGCGGCCCACAATCCCCGACGTTCCACGGCTGAGAGCCCTTCGCCACCCTCCTCGGGCAGGCCTTCGGAAAGCCTGCCGGCGGCCACCTGCTCTTCAATCTGCTTGCGTGTGAACCGCGGTTCGACAAACGTCCGGGTCGTCCACCAACCGGCGAGGGTAATCATGATCGTCGAGGCGATCATGAAATAGTAATTGCAGCGGATGTCGACACGGTACTCAGAATCCAAAATCTCCGCGGCCGTCTGGGTGAAGCTTTGCAGCAACGGGTCCAGCCCGGTGATGAGCAGGTTGGCGCTGAAGCCGGCTGACACCCCGGCAAACACGGCCGCCATGCCAACCAGCGGAGCCCGGCCGGCCTGGGCGAACACGGCCGCGGCCAATGGGGGCAGGACGATATAGCCGGCATCCATGGCCATGCTGCTCATCACGCCGACGAACACCAAGGCCGGCGTCAGCAGCGATTGCGGGGTGATAGCCACCATCCCCTTGAGCAGTGCGCCGATGAGCCCGGTCCGCTCGGCAACGCCGATCCCGATCATGCCCACCAGCACGACCCCCAGCGGCGCGAAGCCCGTGAAATTGCTGACCACGTGCTTCCAGACCCAACGGAGCCCTTCGCTGGTGAGCAGCGATTTGATGCGTTCTTGGGTCTCAATCGTCACCGGGGCCGTTGTACCGGTCAGCAGACCGACCTGTTCGCGCAGGGCCACCTGTTGCGGCGGCGAAACCTCCCAGCCAACCCGGGCGGCAATCTCCGAACCGATCAACACCAGCAGCGCGCCGATGAAGAACAGCGTGACGGGGTCGGGCAGCCGGTTTCCCACCCGCTCGATCCAATCGAGGATGCGGAAACCGCCGCGACGGGGCCTGCCGCCTGGCGAGGATTGAGAAGCCGGAGACGCCATACCACACCTTGCAAGCTAGAGCGCGACCAGCACACCGCAGCGGCTAGCCCGCATCGCCGTTCATCCGCGCAGTTCGGCCGATCCCAACGGCGTATAGTGAGGGACTTCCTTGGTCAGCACGCTGGAGAATATCTTGACTTCGCCCACGTATATTTCGCCAGCAATAAATTCCTGATGCTGCTGGATCAGTTGCCCCAGTTCTTCGATTCCAACAGGGCTCTTGCGCACGCGCCCCAAGGTGAGGTGCGGCCGAAACCGCCGATGCTCGCGGCGAAACCCCAACGGCCCCAGGGCATCTTCCACGGCATCGTGCAGGGCCACGAATTCCTCGCTCCCTTCACTGATGCCCAGCCACACGGTCCGCGGCCGCTGGAGATCCGGAAACGCCCCCGTGCCGGCCGCGACGACCCGAAAGCTTTCCAGCGGCGCCACGGCCTCCTGGATCACATGGCACACCTCGGGCACCTCGCGCAGTTCGACCTCGCCCAGGAACTTGAGCGTGTAGTGCATGTGCCGGGGATCGACCCATTTCACCTTTGCCGGCGTCTGCTGCAGTTTCTTGAGGAGCCTAGCCACCTGCGTTTCCACCGCCGCATCAATATCCACGGCGACAAAGGTCCGTAACGTCGAGGACATACATCCCACCGTTTGCGAAGGATTTCAGGAAGCAGCCACGGCGCCCAGCAGGGCCAACCGCCGGTTCACCCACATGCTGCGCCGAGCAAGCCGCCCAAGGCTGCCGGTTCCATGAAGCATAGGGAACCGCCACCCGAATAGCCTACCCCCTGCGGCTTTCCAAACTAGAACGACATCATCCGCCGATAGTCTTTCATCCGGCGTTCGATGTCCTCCCTTTCGATGCGGCGAAGGCCGTCGAGGCTGAAATCCTGCACGGTGAAGCTGGCTGTGATCGTCCCGTAGGCCAGGGCGGTCTTGAGCGTCGCCGGGTCGAACCGGTCCTGCTCCGACAAGTACCCCATCATCCCGCCGGCAAAACTGTCGCCCGCTCCGGTGGGATCAATGACGTCGGGCGTGGGAAAGGCGGGCATGACATAGGTTTCGTGCTCGCTGAAGAACATCGCCCCGTGTTCGCCCTTCTTGATGACCACGAACTTGGGGCCAAGCTCGCGCACCTGGTGCCCCGCCTTGACCAGGTTTTCTTCGCCCGTGAGCAGCTTGGCCTCGGAATCGTTGAGTACCAGGCCGTCCACGCGGCGGAGCAACTCGAGCAGTTCGTTTCGCTGGATTTGAATCCACAGGTCCATGGTATCGGCCACGGTCAGCCGAGGGCCGGGCAGTTGTTCCAATACCTGCATCTGTACCGTCGGTGACCCGTTGGCCAAGAAGACGTAACGGCTATCGCGATACTTCTCCGGCAGCTTCGGATTGAACGTTTCCAGCACATTGAGATGGACGTCGAGCGTTTCCCGATCGTTCATGTTGGGCAGGTACTTGCCGTGCCAGTAGAACGTCTTGCCGCCGGGTACGGTTTCCAGCCCATGGGTATCGATCCCTCGCCGGTCGAGAAAGGCGGTATGCTCCTGCGGCCAGTCCTCGCCAACCGCTCCCACCAGGCTGACATTGGAAAAGTAACTCGCCGCATAGGAAAAGAAGACGGCCGATCCCCCCAGTACCCGTTCGCGCTTGGCGGTCGGCGTTTCCACGCTATCCAGGGCGACCGAACCTACGACAACCAACGACATAAACCAACAGTCCTTTCCTTTGGGCGAATCGGCTCCAACCGCGGATCTCCAGGCACTTGCCATTCGCCTTGCAATGCGGCAACCGGCGGCTAACCAAAACCAGAGCCCGGAACGGCGAGGCGTCCCTTCACCGGGAAGCACCCCCGAAGGTGCGGCGGTTCATTTACGGCGGTTCATTATCGAGACTGGTTCCAGCGACGCAAGCCAGGGGAGGCCAGTGGCGTTCATGAATGCGCACCACAGGGCCTGCCGGTAAGCGCCTCAGCGCGTTTGCAGCCTGCCGGCATCATGTGGCATTTGCGCATCGGCTGTGGTTTTCTTTCCGCGCGGCGTTGATTTCAGACAACACGCATTTGTGGCATCGCCGCAACGTGAATTTATGAGCCGTCGCCGCAACTTCTGCCGTCACTACAACTTGTGACAAATCAACAGCGGCAACGCTTGCACGGTTCGCGGGCTGGTATGGCCATTGCGTTTAGGACCTGGCACAGCAACCCCAGGCTTCGCCGCAAGGTGAAGCAGCCACTCAATCAGACAGGTCGCCCGCATGTTGCCAAGTCTCGACACCGCCCAATCAACCGCTTCGCCCGCCATTTCCGCCCCCGCCCCTGCTGTGCCGGCGGCCCCTCCGACCGTGGCTGCCCTGGTCAACCTGCCCGGGGCTAACCCCGACATTGCCTTGCGTTTGGCGACGGGCAAACCGCTGGTCGCGCAGCGCGGCAACCTCCGTCCCACCTACCAGTTCATCAAGCGGGCGATGGACATCCTGGGAGCGGCAGTGCTCATCGTGTTGTTGTCGCCGCTGATGCTGCTCACGCTGGCCGTTCTGACGGTGACCACCGGCGGAAAACCATTGTTCTCGCAGGAGCGGATTGGGCTCTGCGGCCGGACGTTCCGAATGTGGAAGTTCCGCACGATGCACGTCAACGCGGAGCAGATGCAGCACCTGGTGAAGAACGAAAAGGACGGCCCTGTCTTCAAGAATCGCCGCGACCCTCGGATCACGCGGATCGGCCGCATCCTGCGGAGCTTCAGCATCGACGAAACACCGCAACTGTTCAGCGTGCTGCTGGGCGACATGGCGCTGGTTGGGCCGCGTCCGCCAGTCGCCAAGGAAGTGGTGAAGTACACGCCGCAGCAATTGAACCGCCTGGCGATCAAGCCGGGTTTGACCTGCCTGTGGCAAGTCAGCGGCCGCTCGGAGATCGGCTTTGAGGACTGGGTGAAGATGGACCTCTGGTACCTCGAACACCAGAACCTGTGGACCGACCTGGTGCTGCTGCTGCGGACCCCCTGGAGCGTGCTCAGCCGCCGAGGCGCCTACTGATCCAGGCAATCCGGCAACGCCGCGCAGCCAACCATGCAGGCGGCTCCGCGGGCCTCGGCTGCGCGGCGTGCCGCTGCCCCACCTGGGATGGGGGCAACAGCAACAAGCAAAATACAAGCGGCGGCGGGTTAAAACCCGCCGCCGCTTTGCTGATAAGCCTGCAGTTTGAAATTGCCGTCACCGCCAATCGCGGCCGCCGTTAGCACCTAAAGCGACTGCAACGGCTCAATGACAACGGGGCGACAGCCGAGGGTGCCTACGGCAAGGCCGGTGGGGCAACACTGGCGGCCGCGCCGATCAACTTGAACACGCCTTCTTCCGCTTCGATCCGGACCGCGGCACCGTTCTTCACGATCCGTTCTTCGATCCGGATGATGTCGGTACCCGGCTCAAGTTTCGCATTGGCCAGGATCGCCGAGATGCGGTGGTTTTTATCTCCCTTGCTGATCAGCTTCAACAAGCGAGTGAGCGAGAGGGTGGCCACCAACGGCTTGTCCGCCTTGGTGTCGCCTTCCTTGCTGGCTGCAATCGCCTTCTTCAGCGAATCAACGGCCGTTTCCCCCAAGCCGACATACACGCCCTGGGGCCCCGAGGCCACCACCAACTGGGCACCTTCGCCAAACACAGGATTCAGATCCTTCGCAACTTCGGCCGGAAGCGTCAGACCGTACGCTTCGTAGCGTACGCCGTCCTGCTCCGCAATCTTGGCGTCTTCGCCCGACACCACGCCGTAGTCGCGCAGCATTTCGATGCCAGCCAGCAGGTTGGTTGCGGCCTTCTTGCTATCCTTCGCGCCCATACCGATGATCAGATCGAGCGGGCCGTCGCCCACCATGGCGGCGCCGGCGTCGAGCTTGCCGTGCTCAATGATCTGCTCGAAGTTATCCAACAGGCCATTCACCACCTGCTCAACCTGCGCCCGGGCGGCATCGTCCTTCAGATCATCCAGCTTGCGAATCTCGATTTTGGCGCGAGCCCGGAACTGCTTCAGCATCGTGCGCAACTGCTCGGCGTCTTCGTCACGGACCGGGCCAACCGCGCCGAAGCTGAACAGGGCCTCGTTCTGGCGGAAGCCGAGGAAGTCGGAGCGCTGGTTTTGCGCCGCGGCAACCTGCTTGGCGCTATCGCTACCTTCGCGGAACGTGACCTCGATTTCCAGGAACGTTTTCTTGTCTTCGCGGTCGATCTTGAAGCCCAAGGTCAGCTCGTCCAGATCCTTGACGCCGGTCTTGATGGCGTCGATCTGGCCCAGAACCGTTTCCTTGCGGGTCTGGAATTCTTCGTCCGACTCGCCCGGCTCAGGCTGCAAGATGTCTTCGGCACCCTGCCGCATGCTGTTCAGGGCCATTTCGACGAGTTGTGGCGGGAAACTCTCAAAGTTGACCCGGGCAGCGAGATCGTAGGTCTCGTTCAGGCCTTCGAGCAGTTTGACGGGGTCGTTGGGCAGATTCTGCAAGACCAGCGCCGACTGGCCAATCCAGACCCAGCCCTCTTGGGCCTTGATGTATGCGCGCTGTCCCTGGCTGGAGATTTCGATAACGCCGTCGCCGACATCCTTGGTTTGCAGTTCGAAGGCGGCCAGGGCTTCAAGGAACTTGTCGAGATCCGATACCGGAATGAAGGTAATGCCGCCGCCAAGACCGGCCACAAAAACGCCGGCGGGTTGATCCTTTTCCCAGCCAGCCAAGCCTTCGCCGCCGGTGAACCACCGGAGCATGCCCTCGACCAGCATCCGGTACGGTTTACCTTGAACCGTACCGATATAGTCGAGATTGGCCATCCAGGTATCGTAGCTGGCGATCGATATGACCACCGGCGGGGGAGGCGTCTGCGCGTCTTGGGCGACGGCCCTGGCATGGCCTCCGGCCAACAGCCCCAGCAGTGCGAGTACCGATAGGAACGTCTTTCTCACCGAGAATTCTCCTAAGAATGTCGCTGCACGGAAACCGCGCCGTCGCCGGGCGGCGAGAGCGCTTGATGAGCCACAAGATCACTCCATTGAGGCTGTACCCCGGCTCACTGTGAAAAGTTTAGTGAAAATCGGGGCTGTCGCCAGTTCATCAGGCGGTTTTCGATACGCGCAAGGGGGGAGCGCGGGAACCAACGAATGATTCGCCCGGTGGAAATGATCCGACGGCCTGGCCATGCGAAGCGGCATCCCTATCCATGCCAGCGGCGCATCCCCCGCCTCAAGCTGGGGGGGACAGCCAATGTGCTTACGCCCAAGGGAGCTGGCAGAGGAGCGCCGCCTCGCAGAACAGACCGGCGGCAGTGTCTTGGCAGCGCCGGCGGGGGTCGGAAGACCTGCACCAGCGCGGCAAATTTAAATAGACCGAGTTTAA
>CAZEEG010000097.1:0-21634 GCA_964511065.1 uncultured Pirellulales bacterium
CCGGTACAGCGAGGCGATCGATTCTGCCCAAACCACGCCGCCCGACGGCTGGCGAACCCAAGCCACCGGCAACCGCCAAGGCAGCGGCGACAACCTGCCCCACGAGATTGGCGAGCAGCTCTCCGCCGCCGAACAGGCCCTGCAACAGCAGGCCCGCGAAGTGTACGAAGCCCGGTTGGCCGCGGGGGTCGCCCGCGAGCAGGCCCGCAAGGACCTGCCGCTTTCCACCTATACCGAGGCTTACTGGAAGGTCGATCTGCACAACCTGCTGCACTTTCTGGCGCTGCGGATGGATTCGCACGCGCAATGGGAGATTCGGCAGTATGCGGCAACGCTGGGCGAGCAGATTGTGCGGCCGCTGTTCCCTCTGGTTTGGGAAGCCTTCGTCGATTACCGCCTCAAATCGCTGCACCTTACCCGGCTCGATCAAGAAGTGATCCGGCGGATGATGGCTCGGGCGGCGCAATCGGGCATGGCCCAGCTTACCGACGACGACTTCCTCGCCTGTCAGGACGAATCGTGGCGTGAGTTGAAGCGCTGCCGCGAGCGCGACGAATGCCGCGCCAAACTGGTCCGGTTAGGGCTCTTGAGTGCCACGCCCGCTCCCGCATGCGAATAAAACGCCGCTGTCACCCACGTGGGTTGGGAGGTATGGCTGGGTGAAAGGCGGTTGGATCGTGGGGTGACGTCTGAAGACAAAGCGTACCCCATGCCATATAGCAGATCCGTGCCACAAACCGTGTTCGTATCCGTGTCATGGTGTGGCCGGTGGAACCGGCCCTACGCATGGTGGCAACTTCATCGGCACGACAGGCGTGGATCGAACAACCTCGTTGCATTGAGGAGAAACTTACCCATGAAACGGCGCGACTTCCTGGCGGCATCGTTGGCGGCAGGTGCCGCTTCGTTGGCCACGGCAACGCAGAACGCATCGGCTCAGCAGCAGGCCGAAGGTCCAGGCGGCGCGGCGAAGCCGCGGCGGTTCAAGCTCAAGTATGCCCCGCACTTCAACATGTTCCGCAACTCGGCGGGCGACGACCTGATCGACCAGTTGCATTTCATGGCCGATCAAGGCTTCACCGCCCTGGAAGACAACGGCATGGCCCGCCGCGATGTCGATACCCAGAAGCGCATCGCTAAGGAGATGGAGCGGCTGGGGATGGAGATGGGCGTGTTCGTGGCCGTGGCCGATTTCCAACAGCCGATCTTCACCTCCGGCCGCCAGGAACACCAAGAGCGCGTGCTGGAAGCGGTGCGGGGGGCCGTCGAAGTGGCCAAGCGCGTCAACGCCAGGTGGACCACCATCGCACCCGGCACCTTCGACCATAAACTGCCGCTGGGCTACCAGACCGCCAACTGCATCGAACTGCTGCGCAAGTGCGCGGAAATCTGCGAGCCATCGGGCCTGGTGATGGTGCTCGAACCGCTCAACCACTTCGCCAACCATCCCGAGATGTTCCTGCACCAAATTCCGCAGGCCTACCTCATCTGCCGCGCGGTCGATAGCCCAAGCTGTAAGATTCTGTTCGACATCTACCACCAGCAGATTACCGAAGGGAACTTGATCCCCAACATCGATCGGGCCTGGAACGAGATCGCTTACTTCCAAGTGGGCGACAATCCGGGCCGCAAAGAACCGACCACCGGTGAGATCAACTACCGCAACATCTTCAAGCACCTGCACAGCAAAGGCTTCGAAGGCATCGTCGGCATGGAGCACGGCAACAGCAAGCCGGGCGTGGAAGGCGAAAAGGCCGTGATCGAAGCCTACGCGACGTGCGACGACTTCTAGGAACCACACCACCGGCGGCGCAGCGCGCCGCACCAGCAGCCAGGCGGGCGGCGGCCCGGGATCGGCCGCGTGAGCGTGCTGCCACCTTGCAAGCAGCCCAGGCTTGGGAAGGTAGCTATCAGACCGCGAGCAGTACCCTGCGGGGCAGCCGGGGGTGCTGCCCCTCTCCCCCCTTGCGATCAGTCCAGGCTTTGCAGGGCTCGGGCGGCGAGCCGTGCCAGGCGCGGATCGTCGCTGGCAGCGGCTTGTTCCAGGGCTTCGCGCGCGGCGGCCGCTGCCGGACCGATTTTCCCAAGCGCCCAGGCGGCACGTTGCCGGACGGCCGTATCATCATCCGCGGTTAAGGTCGCTGCCAGCCGAGCCACGGCCTGCGGGGCCACCTCCGATTCCAGCCGGCCCAGCAGCGTGGCGGACCAGTAACGGGCCAGCGCGCAGGGGTTGCCCAATTGCTCGATCAGTTGCGCCTGTTGCCCCGATGGGGGCGGCCCCAACGCTTCCAACGCGGCGACCACCCATTCGCGTACGTCCTCGTCGGCCTCGTCGCAGGCGGCCACCAAGGCGGCGGCCGCAGGTTGGGCCTGTGACTCCAGGCCGGCCAACTGCTGGGCCGCTTCGCGCCGCCGCTGCACGTCGCTTGAGCGGAGCGATTCAACCAGCGGTTCTAGAGCATCCATGAATCCATCCTCCTCGTCCGTGACGGTGCGCCGGCCTACCCGGACCGTTCTCCCAGAACGGCTCCAGGTATAGCACGAACGGGGGCGGCCTGCACAGCCGATTCTTGCCTGACTCACCGCGCCGGTTGCGTGTGCCGCCTCGGCATCAGAACTTTCAGATTCATCGGCCACCAGGCTGTCCGGCATGGGGCAGGACGAATTGCGGCGGGTATCGCGCGTCAGAACTTTCAGATTCACCGGGCACTAGGCTGGGGAGTCGCTCCGCACACCTTTTCAAAGCGGCCAAAGACCATACGCCCGGCGTTGGTTTGGAGAATGCTGGTGACGGTAATCTGCACGCTCTTGCCGATGTATTCGCGGCCGTTTTCGACCACGACCATCGTACCGTCGTCCAGGTAGCCGACGCCTTGCCCATGTTCCTCGCCGGCCTTCACCAGCGGGACATCGACTTGTTCGCCGGGCAGGAACACCGGCTTCAGGGCGTTGGCCACCTCGTTGAGGTTGATCACCCCCACGCCGTGCAGCTTGGCGACCTTATTGAGATTGAAATCGTTGGTGACGATCTTGCCTTCCAGGTGCTTGGCCAACAGCACCAGCTTGAGATCGACCGATTGCCCTGCGAACTCGGGCAGTTCGCGATCATAGATTTGCAGGTCGATGTTGGGGGCGTTGCGAAGCTGGTTGAGGACATCCAGCCCTCGCCGGCCGCGGCTGCGCCGCAGGCGGTCGGAACTGTCGGCGATGGCCTGCAGTTCGGAAAGGGCGAAGCGAGGCATAATCAATTGGCCGTCGATCAGGCCGGCCTGCACCACGTCGGCAATGCGGCCATCGATCACCACGCTGGTATCGAGGATCAGCGGCTTAACGCCCTTAACTTCTTTGGAGAACTCAACATAGGGAATGATGAAGCGGAAGTCGTTCCGTGTCTGCAGGAGCAGGCTTACGCACGTATAGCACAGCACCATCCCCACCACCAGGGTGACGATCGTGTGCCAGGGTTTGTCGGGGTTCTCCGGATCATGCGGTTCGATCAGATCGAGGAAGGGGCTGAGCACGAAGCCGGCCACATAGGTCAGAAACAGCCCCACGATCAGCCCAAAATACACGGCCGAGATGGTATCGAGCCGCTTTTTTCGCAACAGCATATCAATGGCGATCGTCACCAAGGCAATGCCGATGACGATCCCCAGTGCTAGAAGCTGCCCGGCATTGGTCAGCTTCTGCTGCGAGTTAATGATAAAGATGCCCAGCGTGGCGGAGAAAAAGAGGAAGGCCAATCGCAGGACAATTAACGGCAGATTCGACATGCTCTGTCGCGGTGTGGAGAGAACCGAAACCAATGCGGAACTTTATCGTATCAATGCACCCACCAAAAACCTAGCACCCCGCCACTTCCACAAAGATTGGGGGCGGTGGACCTTGGGGGAGAGAAGCCCCCCGGTCGCGGGTTTCACTGCATGAGCATCCTGGTTGCGACCCGCCCACGGTGACCATTTACCCAGCCCCGGGTACTATACTTCGCCAGCGCAGCGTGCTTGGGAGTTCATTGTGTACCGTAGCATCCCCGCCTGCCAATGGCTGGCCAAAGTTTATTCCGGCCTGCCCCGGCGGCGGCAACCTTGGGGGGGATGGGCGCCGCTTACGCCTCCAGCTTGCCCTGCCGCTGCGGTGCGCGGAGCGAGTACACCACCCCGATGGCCAAGGTAATGGCCGTCAGCGGAATCACGTACAGCAGCATGACACTACCCATCGCGGCACCCGCTTCAGGCTGGGTCGCTGCCAGGATGAGGTAAGTGACATAGGCCACATAATACCCCAAGAAGAGCAGGCCTTCCCAACGGCTGATCCGGTGCCCGGTAAAGAAGATCGGCAAACAGGCGAAGGCCACGGCGATCATCACGGGGAAATCGAACTGCAAGACCTGGGGCGAAATTGGGATTCCCTTCGGGGAAACCGCGGCCGAGAGCCCCAGCACCGACATGATGTTGAAAATGTTGCTGCCCACCACATTGCCCACCGCGATGTCGCGCTGGCCGCGGATGGTGGCGGTGATCGAGGCGGCCACTTCCGGCAGCGAGGTTCCGGCCGCTACGATGGTCAGGCCGATCATCAGCTCGCTCATGCCGGCGATGCGGGCGATGGCCACGGCACCTTCAACCAGCCAATGAGCACCGGCCGTAAGCAGGCCAAGCCCCGCCACGATCAGCACGATCTGAAGCAGTATCTGGCCGGCAGGCGCTATCGCATCTAAAGAAACGCCGTATTCCTCGGCGTATTCGTCTTTCACCTTGGCCTGTTCGCGGCGGCTTTGGCGGATCAACCACGTGGTATACACGATCAGCCCCGTGAACAGGATGATGCCGTCGATGCGGCTGATGGAGCCGTCGAGCCCCATGATGAGCGCCAGCACGCTCACGCCGATCATCAGCGGCACGTCGATACGGATCAACTGGCTGGACACCACCAGGGGGCTAATGAGCGCAGAGGCTCCCAGGATCAACAGCACATTGAAAATGTTGCTGCCCACCACGTTGCCCACGGCCATGTCGGCCTTGCCGGCAAACGAGGCTTGCAGCGAAACGGCCAACTCCGGAGCGCTGGTACCGAAGGCCACCACCGTCAGCCCGACCACCAAGGGGGAGATGCCAGCCAGCGCCGCCAGGCGCGCGGCGCCGCGCACCAGCAGTTCGCCTCCTCCGGTGAGGCAGACCAGGCCCAGTGCCATCAAGCCAATCGCGACAAGCATCGGTGGAAGACTTTCGGTGAGCGGATCACGTCGGAAGGCAGGTATCGGTCGCCAACCCCATCGCGAGCGCGCGGCTGGTGGGTTGGAGCCGTTGGATCAGCGCCATGGCCCAGCGGGTGCCTGGCATGCGCTAAGCCCCGATTCCCTAAGCCGACCGCGCCAAGCTGCGCCGCCGTTGCGGGCGGAGTCGATACAGCCAAGCATTGCCTTCCTTGCCGATGGTTTCCACGGCCCCGGTTTCACGCAGGCAGTAGGCGATCTTCTGGGCTTCCCAGCGCGGCCGGCCCAGCAGCGCGGCCAGGTGCCCGGTGTGGAAGGTATCCGGCAACCGCACCCCCAGCAGGCCAGGCAAGTCGGCGGCCTTGCGCAGCGTGAGTGTCTGCTCGATCTCGATCAGCCGTTGATCTTCGATCTGGAAGTCGTTCGCCCTGCGCCGCCGGCGCCGACCATGACCAGGGTAACGCCACTCCTCGATCTCCACCAGCGGCACTTCCAGCGCCAATCGCGGATGGGGGAAGACGCGGGTGAAGTGAACCAGGTCGTGGAACAGGTCCAGTACGCTGCCCACCTTGGGACTGCGGCGGCGATGCCGGATCGCACCGCCTCGGCCGGTCTGCTGCACCAACACCTTGCGAACCACGATCGGCTTCACAACCAGCACGTGGTGGCTGGCCAACAGCCGCGCCACCTTGTGGCGGATCGCTCCCAGCGAACCATGCTGCACTTCGACCAATCGATCGGGCAGCACGGCATCAACCCGGTATCCTGCCACCGGTACCTCGGTCCGCGCCGCAGGTCCGGCATAATGCTCCTTCAACTCCCGGTGCAGCGAAAACTCCATGCTGCCGCGACCTCCTTGCACCGTGGCGCCTTTTGATGTTCGCGCGGAATAGCCACTGCGCGAGTCGATCAGGGGGCGCCGCTGACATTCCCGCACCATGGCGCTTGGACACGGGTGCTTGGACACGCTTGCGCGAGGACAAGTCTAACGGAGCCAGCACAGCCTGCCTACGGCAGTTGGCCGGCACCCGCACGAGCGCCTGGCCGATTGCCGCCTATCGCCGGTGCCTTTGCATGGGTCGCTCTGCTCCCTTTGCTTCTTTGCGTTCTGATTCGTTGGTTGGCGTTTTCGCGGCGTGCGTTTGACACCTGGCGGAGTTGAGCTAGTTATTGAGTGTGCCCGTTAATCATGTCTCGGTTTAGGGGCACGCCGGTGCGAATCCCCAGAGTACGAGGCAAGCCGCCCTGGTTTGTGGCCGTTCGGCCCAAGCGGTTTGCCGGTCGCAGAAGATTCGCGTCCAGCGCCGTTAGAATCTGCCAGGATTCCCTGGTTTCGCGGTAACGCGCTGCGATTGCATGGTGATTCGTGCCTTTTCGCTGGTCTCAACTGGAGCAGTCCCGTGCCGTAAGGTAGGCTGATGCCCCACACGGTCCGATTGTGCCCATTGGAGCAGATTGTCGCTCTGCTACGGTGGCACGGATCGCGAGGGGGGCCACGCCGGTTTGCGGCACGGGACCGATGCCCCCCAGGGCCCGGGGGAAGCGTCGCCAGGCGATCAGCGACCCGTCACCTCAAGCAGTTCAAATCCCAAGCAAAGAAAGCAGTCCGATGCGCAAGTTCGCACCGCTCGCCGGAGGTGCCTTGATCATCGCGGCCTGGGCGGTCTATGCGGCCGCGGCGGGTCGCCCCAGTCTCCAGGGCGCCGGCCGTACCCAATCGGCCGCCAAGACCCTGGCCGAGAGTCACCTGGAGTTGATGCACCGTCATACGGAGAACTACGTTCGCGAAGATACCGATGACCCCGCGTGTGTCTTGTTGAAGGAGATGTTCGATGAGATGAAGGCCAAAGGGTACGGCGAATTGCGCCTGATGGCCCTGACTCCCGAACCCATCGTCGACGCCAATGCTCCCGACGGCCAGTTCGAAGCCGCGGCGGCCGAGGCGATTCGCTCGGGCAGGGACCACATGGAGCAAACCGTGTGGGAAGATGGCCAGCCGTACCTGCGGTCGGCCACGGCCATCCACGCCACCAGCAGTCGCTGCGCCCTTTGCCACCCTAACTACAAAACGTGGCCCGCGGATCGGCCGGTGGGAGCTTTCAGCTACCGCCTGCAGCTGAACTAGGAACGTATCCGAGGGCGAAACATTGGCCCGGGTGGGGCCAGGGATGCCGCAGCGTGCCGGACTCGCCCCACCCTTTTCCTCCAAGTCATCACATCACCCAGTACGATCCACCAATCGCTTTCTGCTTGGGTGAGGGGATCCCGCGGCTGCGCTCGGGCCGCGGGATCCTTGTTTTGTGCGCCATGCCTCCCACCCGCCGCGGACTCTTTGCCGCGCACACCTCATCCCCAGCTACATCCCCCAGTTGCGGCCGGCCCTGTTGGCCCCTGCGCAGCGAATGTCCGCTTCCTTTCACGCTGGCCCGCCTACGTGCCGCGGATTGTGCTGCAAAATGCAATGCTTCTCGGCGCCGCTCGTTCGGCAACCGGACATTGGCGGCGCAGCAATCAATAGTACACTGAGGACACTTCCGGCGGTGCCGGTCGATATCCCTCCCCTGCGAACGTTCTCTCACGCCCGGCCGCTACGATGGACCTGGTTGACATCACCGTTTATTACCTGGAGATGCGGCAGCATGTTGCGCTGCCGGTGCCGCAGCCTCGGGCCGACCTGGAAGTGATCCATGCCCAACGCCCCAGTGTGCGCTACTATCGATTCTTGTATGACGGCGTGGGCGAAGACTATCGCTGGCTGAGCCGCCGCAAGCTGGACGACGAGGCCCTGGCCGCGATCATTCACGACCCCCGGGTTGAAGTCTACGTGCTGCACGCTGCTGGCTGCCCGGCCGGGTTCGCGGAGTTGGACCGCCGCCAGGAAGGCGAGATCGAACTGAAACAGTTCGGCCTGATGAGGGAGTTTATCGGCCAAGGATTGGGCAAGTGGTTCCTGCAATGGGCGATCGACCGCGCCTGGAGTTATCAGCCCCGGCGGTTCTGGCTGCACACCTGCACGCTCGATCACCCGGCCGCCCTGCCCAATTACCTGAAGGCCGGCTTCGTGGAATACCGCCGCGAGCACCGGCGGCGCGAGTATTGATGATGGTTGCGCCGCCAAGGTCTGGCTGCCGAACAAGCCAAACCATCGGGGCTGACCCTCTTCCATCTTCGGCCCAATCCGTGGCATGGCGGCGGATCGGGGGGGGAAACAAAGCAGCCATTCGCTGCGCAGGTGTCAATCCGTGCGGGGCTTGACGCCGCGGAGCACGGCCCACATGTCGCGGTGCCACGGCGCATCCACCGGTTCAAACCCAGCCTGGCGGAAATAGTCCAACTGCTCACCAATGGTTTGATGGCAGTCGTCGCCGCTGGTGCGCGGCTCGCCAAAGCCGCCGATATTGCGGGCTTGCCACTGGTGCAGCGCATCGTGGAACGATTCGGCGATGTTGCCGGCGGCGATCATGGCATCCATATGCCGCCCCCAGGTTTGCAGTTGCCGCAGGTAAACGGCATCGTCTTCGTCGCGGATTTCGTCGCCATTGGCCAGGATGCCGCCGGGCGCGAGGCAATCGAAACACCGCTGGTAAAGCTGCCGCTTCTCGCCGGGATCCAGGTGGTGAATGGCCGACATGCTGACCATCGCCGTCGGCGCCTGGGCCAGCAGCGCCGCCCAATCGTCTTGAAGCCGCAACTGCGCCCACTGCCCTCGCTCCCCAAACGGTGCCAACCGCTGGGCCGCAATCTCCAAGGCCGCTTCCGATTGATCGATCACCAGCACGCGAGCCGTGGGCGAAGCCGCCAGAACCCGCTCGGCCAACCGGCCCGTACCACCGCCCAGGTCAACCACGTACGTGGTGCGGTCGGCAGCCAGCAGCATCTCGACCAGGAACTGCTGAAGCTCCAGGTAATGAGGATGGACATACTCGGCCGAGGCATCGTAGCCCGCGGCCAGTTCCTGCTTATTCCAGCGATATTGAGTCATGAAAGCCGTTCTGTTCAATTAGGCGCCGCGCTCAACGGGCCGCCGTCTTGGATCAATCGGTGCTGGATAAAAACCGTCCGGGATCATCCGGCATCGAAAGGTAAGCGGCAGCCTGACTACAGCGACACCTGCGCCTGCGAACGCCGCAACTGGCCGCACGCGGCATTGATCTTGTCGCCCTTGCGGCGGCGCACCTGGACGCGCACGCCGCCCGCTTCGAGCGTCGCCACGAAGCGGTCCACCACGGCGTCAAGCGGTGTCCCGTACGGCAAACCGGCCACCGGGTTATAAGGAATCACGTTGACCAGGGCCTCGCGACCGCGCAGCCGGGCGGCCAACTCTCGGGCGTTTGCCACGCTATCGTTCTCGTCGGCCAACAGCACGTATTCGAATGTCAGCCGCCGACCGGTTTGGGCGAAGTAATGATCGGCTGCATTCAAAATGGCGTCCAAGCCGATGTTCGCATTCACCTTCACCAGGCGGTTGCGAAGCTCGTCGTTGGGCGCGTGCAGCGACACGGCCAGGTGATAAGGGATACGCGCTTCGGCCAGGCGGTTGATGGCCGCCGGCAGACCAACCGTTGAAATGGTGATCCGCCGAGCGCTGATGCCCAGCCCCGCCGGGTCGCTGGCTTCCCCCAGCGCCGGCAGCAGCGCTTCGAGATTGGCCAGCGGCTCGCCCATTCCCATCACGACAATATGGCTGAGCCGCTCCTCCGGATCGAGGAGCCGGTTGAGTTGAAGCATCTGCTCGACGATCTCACCCCGGGTGAGGTTTCGGGCTACGCCTTCCAACCCGCTGGCACAGAACACGCAGCCCATTGCGCAACCGACCTGCGTGCTGATGCAGATGGTCCGCCGCAGCGGCCCCTGCCGCAGCAGCACACACTCGATGCGGTGCCCGTCGGCCCACTCCAGCAGCAGCTTTTCGGTGCCATCGTCGGCCGTGAGGTGTGCGGCGATGCGGGCCGTCCAGAGCGTGAACGAGGCCGCCAGTTCATCGCGCAGAGCCTTGGGCAGATCGCTCATGGCGTCGAAACGGCTGGCCCGTTTCTCAAACACCCACTTCCACACCTGCGCAGCCCGATATCTCGGCTGGCCTCGCTCGGCAAGCCAGGCTTGAAGCTGCTGCTGGTCGAGTTGGAGAAGATGCTGCACGCGGGTCGGGAGTCCGGTCGGGAACGCTCGGGAGCAAGGATGGCGGCAAATGCGGCGGTGCGCAGAGGTCGCGCCCCACGGTTACAGCCATCCAACGGCGCGGCGATGCGCCCGCCTGCTGGTATTCTCCCGCCCCGGCAGCCAGATTCCAAGGGGCCTTGCCGTATAGCCAGCGGTCGGCAAGGCGAATCCTGTGGCGCGGTTGCCAGGCCCCCCCTCAGCCGTCGCGGTGCAATCCCCACCACGAGCGGTCATTCCGATCGGGCGAGGGCGAGGCCGTATGAGCCGGCGCCAGGTGGTGTTTGCGCTGAGCCAACAGCATCACGGCCGCTTCAAACCGCGAAACCACGCCGGGTTGCGGGAACAATCCCCCGCCCAGGATCAGCGCGGCCAGTGCCAGCACGGCGAACCGCTCGCGCCCGCGGCGGCGTAGCGACACGGTCGCTGGATGGCGCCGCCCGGTGAACAGCAGGAAATAGGCACGAACCACGGCGATGCCGTTGATCGCCGCAGCGACGACTACGGCCATGCCAATATAGGCGTACGCCTGCACCGCCCCGTCAACCAACAGTTCACCGCCCACGAACCCCAGCGTGCCCGGAAATCCCACGCTGGCCAGTCCCGTCAGCAGGAAGAACGCCGCCAGCGTGGGCACGTGATCGTACAGCCCATGGTATTCGACCAGGGAGAGGCGGCCGAGCCGGGCTTCGACCGCGCGGAGGGTCAAGCCAAAGCCGCCCAGCGACAACACCAACGAAATCCACACGCACAGCGCGCCGGCCACGCCCACGGCACTGGCCGTTTCCAGTCCCACCAGCACCAGGGCCGAATTGCTTAAGAACAGGTAGGCGAAGAACCGGCGGGCCTCGCGCTGGACCAGCGCCATGCCCGAGGCATACACCGCGGTAATCAGCGACACGCCGCCCAGCAGCGACAGGGCCCAGTCGGGCGCCGTGGGCAGCAACAGCCGCACGGCGGCGTAGGCTCCTCCCAGGGACGACGCCATCAGCAGCGAACCGCCGAACGTCGCGTGCTCGAACAGGTCGGTTTTCCACGTATGCAGCGGCACCAGGCCGCCGCGAATCCACACCGCCAGTACGAGAGCCACCACGGCCCAGGTGGCCGGGCTGCCTTCACTTCCACTGGTCAAGGCTCCGTCGATCGTACCACCGGCCAGGGCGCCAACGCCGCTGCGCACCGGATCGGCGACCACCAGGGCCAAACTGCCCGCCAGAATCAGCACGGCAAACGCCGCCATGTGCAGCACGTAAACCCGGGTCGATTTGCCCCGGGCCTTCAATTCCAGGTACGGAGGAATCGCGCTCAACACGAGCATGACCGCCACGGCCAGCGGTGCCCGGCAACTGAAGGCGGCCAACAATAGCGCTTCGCTCAGCAGAGCCCAGGAGAATGAGAACCGCCGCAACTTGGTGCGGAGCGTGGTCACAGTGGTGAACAGGTACACCAGCGCGATCAGCGGCAACAGCGGCGCGCTGACCTCGTCGATCACCAGCAGTTCGCGGCCGGTCCAGCGGCCCAGCAGGTTGAAACCGTCGGACGCCACCGGCGCGCCGCCCAGGGCGAAGTCGATCCAGGCCCCGGTCGTGGCCACCAGCACCAGGCTATGGAAGCCAGCGGCCCAGCCGCGGGCTGTGCCCGCAATTCGCATCCTGCCGACGATCCCGGCGCCGACCACCGCCAACACAATTGCCAGTTGCAGCCAAGGTAGGTGAAGTTCGTTCATGGTAGTTCGTCCAAGGCTGAGGGCCGGAGGCGGTCGGATTCCCGTGAGGGGCCGCCAGAAATTGCATCGGTCAGTTTTCGTTCGCAGCGGTCAAAGAAGCGGAAGATTCGCAAGAACGGTCGAGTAAGAATGTCGTTCAGGAAGGCGTCCAGGTAACCCCGTTCCATGGCCAGGCGGTAGAACCACCGCTGCACGCTCGAGGGCACCCATCGCGCCAGGGGGCTTGCGCGGACCGAAAGCCGGTCGCCGATGGCGTTCTCCATTAAGCGGTAATCCTGGAGCAGCGACGGGGCCCGCAGGAACTGGAGTGTTCGCAAGCAGGCATGGCCCAGCAGGTGCACCAGGGCGATGTACCGCAGGCCCAGCCCGATCTCCACCACGATGATGCCCACCTGCGTGAGCGAGGCGTACGACAGCGCGGCCTTAATATCGGTTTGGACCCGCCCGGCCAGCGTTGCGAGCAGGGCTGTCACCGCGCCCACCAGCACCACCGCCGCAGACAACCAGAACGAAAGCTCAAGCACCGGTCCCACCCGCAGCAACAGGTAGATTCCCAGGTGGACCGACAGCGCGCCATAGAAAATAGCGCTGGAGGGCGTAGGGCCTTCCATTGCACGCGGCAACCAACCAGAAAACGGTACCAGTGCCGATTTACCGGCGGCGGCGATCAGCAGCAACAATCCCACGAACAGGGCCTGTCCCTGCGTCAACGGCACCTCGCCCGTTGGCCAAGGGCCGCTGCCCATCAGGCCGGTGAAATCACCCTGGCCCGTGAAGTGGTGCAGCGCGATGGCGGCCATCAGGAACGCGGCGTCGGACACGCGATATACGGTCCACACCCGCTGGCCGTTGATGACGGGCGCGGTCCGGTCTTGAAAGAACGCCACCAGCAGCGCCGACGACAGGCCCACCAGCTCCCAGCCCGTGAACAGGGTCTCGATGGTGCCGGCCAGCGACGAGATGACCATGCCCAGCAGGAACAGGGCATAAAAGGTGAAGAATCTCGAAAAGCCCCGTTCGCGGTGCAGGTAGGCGTCGGCAAAGGCGGCAATCGTACCGCACAGCACAAACGACAGCATCACGAACGGCAAGGAGAGCCGATCGAAGATGAACTTCACGCTGAAGTGATACTGGAGTGCCGCGTGATCGATCTCGATCCAATTGCCCCAATCGACCACCTGTTGGTCGTCGCCATGGATCAGCATGACCGCCAACACGCCAATGGCCGCCAGGAACCCGCCCAATACCGCGGCCCGCGTCAGCCAACTGATGACCCGTTCGGAAAGTGGCTTGTCGAGCAGCGCACAAAGGCCCAGCACCAACACCAGGAGGACCGGGCAAGCCACGACGGCGCTACCGAGAATCTGAATCAGCGTGTAATGGTCCATGGAAGGGGGGAAGACGGAAAAAGGGTGAAACGGACACTCAAAGCAGGATGATTCACCATGGCGACTGCGGCCGCTTACAGCCCGCTGGTGATCCGGGCAAACCCCAGGTGGTCGCGCCAGCCCCGGTACCACTGGGCCGAGGTTGACACTTCAGGCAGCGGTTCGCCCTGGGGCTGGTAAGGCTCGAAGTTCTCGCCGTTGAAGATTTGGATCTCGTCTGAGTGTGGCGACTGCGTGGCCACGTACACCCAGCCGTTGCGGCACAGGCGGTCGATCCCTTCGTTCTGCTGCATGATCTTGAGCATGGCCTCGGGCGTGGTTTCCACCACGATCAACAGCCGCAGCGGTTCGTGGATCTCGACCATCTGCCAGGGCAAACCCGTCCGCAGGTCGCTGGCGTGCCCGTCCATCACCCCCAGCAGCGACACCACGTTGTGCGGCAACTTGCTGCCGCTGCCGAAGCGGGCGTTGTCGATGTACGAGAAGTAGTACTCCAGGTTGATCCCGGCGCACACGGGGAACACCGCCGAGAGCACCCGGGCCAGGATGGTGTGGTCTTCGTCATCCAGTTCCGGATCGTACGAGGTCAGAAAAGCCCGGCGATCCATGAACAGACCGCGCGTCCGCGACCGACGTCCCACGTGGCAAAAGGCATTGGTGGCGTGGCCGAGTTCCGGCCGCGTTTGAGAGAGGTCTTCCGCCCGTTCTTCCACGTGCCGCAGGGCCGCATCCGGCGTGAGTGACAGCGGGGCCGACTGGAACCGCCGACAGCGCTCGTGGGCATTGCGGGCCCGGGCTTCGCGGAATAGTCGCAGAATCTCTTTGAACTCTTCGCGATGGGAGCGGGGGATACGGTCCAAGTCGTAGAACGTCACCGAGTCGTCGCACGTATTGTGCAACCCGCCGACAAACACGGTGTCGTCGGGGATGGCGATGCCGCGCTGGTTGAGCACCTGGCGCACGCGGGGATCGTTCAGAATCTGGGCAATCGCCCGGCCGTTGGGACCGCCGGCACCGCCGCCGCAGGCTCCGCAATCGTAGGCCGATCGGTGCGGGTTGTTGAGGCTGCTCGAGCCGTGGCCGATGGTCATCACAAACCGGGCGAAGTTAGACTCCAGCCCCATATCGCGGAGGACGCGCTCGCCCATGTCGGCCATTTCGTCCACGGTGAATCCCAGTTGGCCGGGAATCGGAACCGACGAGGCTTCCTGACGCTCCAGCAGCAGTTGTGTGATGGTCGGCGGCTGGACAAATTGCGAGAAGCTGCGCCGTACCTTGGCAGCCAACCGGGGAAACAGCACGCGCCCCACCAGCGGCACCGAGGCCAGCGCCCCCACGGTGGCCGCGATCAAGGCCCCGCCTGTCGCCGTGCGGCTGCCCAGGTGCATGCGGTGAACGAACGAGCCGAGAAACTTGCGGATTCTGGCCCGCCGACGCTCCACGTGCTCCAGCGGCAACGCGACTTCTTCCATGGCCCAATGTTGCGGGCGGACGATGACCGGGCACAGCGGCACAAAGTGCGCATCGGCAGCGCCCCGGTAGTACATCGGCACGTTATAAAAACCGGCCACTCCCAGCGTTTCCGCGTCGGGTGCCAATTCTTCCAAGTGGCGGCGGAACGATTCTTCGCGGTCGTCCAGGCAGAAAGCCGCCTGAAACCGCGGCCGACCACTGCGCTTGGCCGGCGGCGGCCCCATTTGATGCAGGGCATTGAGGGCCTGCAGCCGGTACTGCCGCTCGAAAGCTTCGTGGTGAATCTGCCGCCGCTGCAGGCTGTCGAACGATTCCACCTCGTTCACCAGTTCAGTCCACTGGGGCTTGGTGAGGTTGTTCAACTGGCGGAGGTCCCAACCCAAGAGCTGAGCCAACTCAAAGATGGTGAACGCGCGCTGATCGAGGCTCACCGGCTCGCGCTTGGGAAGCCGCTGCCGCAGGGCCGCCCGCAGATCGGCCAGCGACCCGCGATAGTCAATCGTTTCAGCGGCGATGAATTCCAGCGCCAGCCGTTCCAGTATCAGGCGCACCGCGAGCGCTTCCACCAGGCTTCCCTGCGGGATCGGCCGGGCAACGCGCTCGCCCCGTTGTTCCAGTTGCCACACCATGCCGAACCAACCCCGGAGGGCCAGCATGGTCGAGGTGACGAAGTCGAACTCTTCGTCGGCGGAGACACCCAGCAGCACGAGTGACTCGCGAACGGATTCCAGCGGCGAGAACCCTCGCTCGCGAATCCGCTTCAGTTCGCGGCGCAGCCCGGACAGCCAGGCATCCGGGGGACCGCCGGGCAGGCTGTAGAGGTCAATGAAGGCTTGAAACAGCCCTTTCTCGCGCGAGGGCAGCGGCCACGGGGCAATGCCCTGGTCGAGGAAGGCGGAGAAGTAGCGGATCAACAGCGGATGCACCAGCAAGTCGCTGTCTTCGCCGGTCGCCTGCAGCAACAGGTCGCGATGCCGCGTGGAGCTGGGAGCGGGTGCCGGGCGGCTCGCCACGCCATGAACGCCATCGCGGCAGATACGCCACAAGACGCGGAGCGTGAACCGCTCCCACTTGGCGGCGCTCCAGCTTTCGATCGACGCTTCGCCAAACTCGGCCATCAAGTCGGCCAGCGCCGCCTGGATGTGGCGGTCCCGCTCGCGCTCCATCTCGCTGGCACCGGCCGGCGCTTCTTGCCCGGGCTGCTGGTCATCGGCCGCGGCGGGTTCACCGGCGCCCTCGGACAGGCTGAACACATCGCGCATGATCCAGCGGCGCGTGCCTTCAATGGTGCGGTCGCGGACTTCCGGCGATACGTCGTCGCGGAAACGATGCAACCCCTCACTCACGGCCACCACCCACCGCAGTTCCGAGTCGGTACCCGAGCGGAGCGGGTACTGGAGCATGGCCATCCGCAGGTCGAACCGGGTGCTCAGGGAGGCGACCAATTCGTCGGCCGCGGCTCCCAAGTGCTCGGCCAGCACAGCCCGCACGTCGTCCATGGTGAACCGGCCGCGCTGAAGCTGATGGCGGTACTGCTCTTTGGTCAGGTACGGCTGGCAGCCGAACAGCCGGCCTCCCTCGCGCACCGCCTGGTGAAACGGCAAATGCTCAAAGGCATGCAGGGTGTTGTGGTGAATAAAGACGTTGATTGGCCCTTGGGACGGTAATAACTCGGCAGCATGTTCAATGTCGTGGCGCAGCAGCTCGAGCGGTGCATGGCGGGTGGTGGAAACCCGATCATCTTGGACCAACATAGTCGTCTTACTTTACAGGTAGGAGGTGCTTTGAAGTTGTGGGGGTGGGGTGCGGCTGGCGCAGCCCGGCGCGGCCGGGGGGCGCGTACCGCGATGTTGACATTCCTTCCTTTGCAACATGCCCCCCGGCGGGTTGGTGGGGGCACCGCAGCGCGCCGTGGCTGCAAAGCGTGCGACGCGCACGCGGTGCCTTACCGGGGGGAACCAGTTAACCAGAGGCAGGCGCCGGCATTTTCTTGCGGGCTGCCAGGGGGTGGGCTGCCAGGGGGCGGTGGCCGTCGAGGCCCTCAATTTCCAGGCTAAGCCCTTCGCGGGCGAAATCGTTCTGCAGTTCGTGCAGTTTTTCCATCACCGTGTGGTCCACCAGTCTCGTTTCCGAGAGATCGACCACCACGTTGCGGCGTGGGGCCAGGCCCTCGGCCATGATCTGGCGGCGGAACGGAATCCAGTTGCTGAAGACCGCGGCCCGCGAGGCCACGATCCGGCAGGTATGCTCGTCCAGCGATTGGACGTCGATCCGCGGCTTGAGCAGCGACCTCGGCGATACGCCGTTGACCATGTGGATCAGGATCTTGACGGCGATGCCGATGCCGATACCGATCAACAGGTCGGTGGCCAGCACGCCGATGATCGTGGACACATAGATCACAAACTGCTCAGGGCCGATCTTGAACATATGGACGAACTCGCGCGGGTGCGCCAGCCGGAACCCGGTGTAGATCAGCATGGCCGCCAGTGCTGCTAGCGGGATCAAGTGCAGCACCGCCGGTAACAGGGCGACACACAGCAGCATGAAGCCGCCGTGGAACAGGTTGGACCACCGCGTGCGGGCACCGCTGTCGATGTTCGCCCGGCTGCGGACAATCTCGGAGATCATCGGCAGCCCGCCCACGGCCGACGCCGCGAGGTTGCCCACGCCAATGGCCAATATGTCGCGGTTGAGATCGGTCTGCCGCCGGTAGGGGTCGAGCAGGTCGATCGCCCGGGCACTCAGCAACGATTCGAGCGTGCCGATCAGGGCGTACATGACGACCCATTTCCAGGCGGCCGGCCGCAACAGACCGGAAAAGTCGGGTGTGGTGATCGCCGCCAGCAGGCTACTGGGCACTTGGACCAGGTGTTGTTCACCGACGACGTATTGATGGCCGCTGAGCGTATAGGTGTGCTCGTGCGTCAGATCAAACGCCAGGCTCATCGGGATGGCCACCAGCACCACCAGTAACGGGGCCGGGACCGTCTTAATATATCGGTTCTTGATCCACGGTTTCCCGAACAAGATGAGCAAACTGATGAAGCCGATCAGGGCAATTTCGGGATTCATATCCCCGAACATCTGCGGCAACCGCTGCAGCAACTCTAGCGGCTCACCGGTCGCTTTCAATCCTAGGGCTACCGGGATCTGTTTTATGATGATTATTACGCCGATAGCGGCCAACATACCATGGACTGTTGAAATGGGGAAGAACTCCCCCAAAATGCCGGTTCGCAACAGTCCAAAAACAATCTGAATGACAGCAGCCGCTACGCCGACCCCCAGCGCTAGCCGGTAAGCCACCAGGTCGGCCTCCGGGTCGCGGCCGCCGGTGAATCCAAACTCCACCATGCAGCCCACCGCAATCACAATCAGGCCGGCCGCCGGGCCCTTGATCGTGAGTTCCGAATTGCTGATCAGGCACCCGATCACCCCGCCGATGATCGCCGTGAAAACGCCCGCCACCGCCGGATAGCCGGAAGCTAGCGAAATGGCCAGGCACAGCGGCAACGCGATCAAAAAGACCAAGAAGCCTGACAAAATGTCGAACCGCCAGCATTGAGCCAATCCGCCCGGCAACTCCGGCACCTGGCCGGAATCCGTCGCCGCATGTTCTGGCCCCGCCGGCTCGGAACTCGCATCGACAGAACCAGAGGATTGTCGTAAAGGCTCCGGCCCCGAGCCTGCTGCTGGCTGATCCGAGGCTGAACGATTAAAAGGTGTATTCATGTCGCGACGGCCTCGCGCTAAAGGATCAGATGGCATCGCCGCCGGGCTTTTTTTCAATACTGCCCGGCAAATTTCCGCTTCTCTTCATGACAATCTCCTCAACCACGGTTGGCCCGGCGGGAGATTGGATAGTAGACAGCGTGATAACGCTGACGGTCCGGACCTGGGCGGCACCGGCGGTGCGAACCGCTCAAGCGGCGCAGACCGCGAGCGGGGGGCGCCACCGGCGTGGCGCTCAATGACGTTTCGCCCTGCTCGTAGAACCGCCGCAGCACACGGCCGACACTGCATGCCCGGCGGGGCCCTTGCCGTTGAACGGTGGCTGCTCTGACGCCGCCTGCCGCCGACATCCGGAAACCTGGCAGGCTCCCCTTGGCGGTGGTCGCAGGGCGGTCGTAGGAAGCCCTCTCCATCCACGGCGTCTCCCTAGCGCCGTGACAACGCGTCATGGCCGCGCGGTTCAAGCCGCCACGGGGTAGGCGCGCAGCCCCAGCGCTCACTGGCGCAGGTCGTTCCCTGGGCCGTCAAAGATCACGGGCTCACGCATGCAAACAGATCACGCCCTGCATTGCCGGGCGCTGATGCGCTGTGGCTAGGGGAACCACCACGACTGGGTGGCTTCCGAAGATCGGCCCCGAAAGCTAACTGGCTGGCCGTACAAGGAAGTTCGTCCCAACGGCGCCTCCCAAGGGAGAACGCCCAAGAGGAAAGAAGCAAGCGGAGGGACATGCGGTCCCAAGCAAGCACGCGCGGGAGGCTTTCGCCCCCAAGTGGGCAACTGCGACACGCGCTGTTGCAGGAAGGACCGCCGTAGCAGACTCCTTCTCTTCTATCACCGCGCTTACCCAAATGCCTAGACCTTATAAGATTACAACTCGTTCATTTTGCGCAGGCACCGCCCGTAGCGGTGCTTGCCCCGCCGCAGCACATGGCACCGCGCCCCCTCTTCACGTGCTCCTGCCCCGTCATCGCTCGCGCCGCACGCTGGCTGCTCCATCGGTCCAAACATTGACAGCCGGCCTGAGGGCTTGAAGATGGACGGGTCGCGCGGCCGCCCCCCAAAGAGAGCAAGCGGACCACCCTGGCCTGCCGTTACACACCGCGCGTTACCGCCGGCGAATGCTTCTCCCAGCAATCTGGACCACAAGCGATCATGACCCAAGACTCCCAGCCCCGCCGGCAGCTTTCGCTGTTCGATTCGGTCGCCATCATCGTGGGCATCATCATTGGGTCGGGCATTTACGAAACCACGCCCTTGATTGCATCGAACGTGGCCGGGCCGGCCTGGCTGCTGCTGGTGTGGGTGCTGGGGGCGCTGCTCTCCCTGGCCGGTGCGTTGTGTTACGCCGAACTGATTACCCGCTATCCCCTGGAGGGCGGCGATTACGTCTATCTCAACCAGGCCTTTGGCGGCCGCTGGGGTTTCTTGTTTGCTTGGGCGCAGTTCTGGGTGATCCGGCCCGGCTCGATCGGGGCCATGGCGTATGTCTTTGGCCAATATGCGAACCGCCTGCTGCCGCTGGATGACGTGGTCGCTTATCCCCAAACCGTCCATGCCTGCGCCGCCATCGCCGCCCCCACCTTGCTCAACATGGCCGGAGCGAAAGAAGGCAAATGGACGCAGAACATACTGACCTCGGCCAAGGTGTTGGGGCTATTGGCGCTGTTCGTGGTCGCCATCGTCGGTGCGGCACGGATGGATTCATCGGACGTGGCGCCTGCGACGGGCAACCCGCTCCCAGCCGCGAGCGGCAGTTCCGATCGCGCGCAGGAAGCCCCGGCTGACGATGCCGAGATGCCTGCCGGATCGTTCGGACTGGCCATGATCCTGGCCTTGTTTGCATACGGGGGCTGGAACGAAATTGCCTATGTGGCGGCCGAAGTACGCGAGCCGCGAAAGAACATTCTGCCGGCCCTGGTGATCGGCCTGGCGGTCGTGGCCGCGGTATACGTGCTCACCGTTTGCGCGTTTCTGGCCGTGCTGGGATTTGAAGGCGTAAAACAGCCCGGCGTCGCCGCCAATACGCTCCATAAGGTGATGGGGACCGCCGGAGCCAAGGCCATCAGCCTGCTGGTTTGCATATCGGCCTTGGGCGCGGTGTCTGGTCAGATCTTCGCCGGGGCGCGTATCTTTTATGCCTTTGGCCGCGAACATCGGATGTTCGCCCCCCTGGGTGTGTGGAACGCCCGCTTCGATACGCCGCTGCGGTCGCTGGCCGCTCAAGGGGTGATTACCCTCATCCTGGCCGTGCTGTTTGGAACACCGCTCTGGTCGCGCCTGCTGGGCCATGCATCGGTCGATGGCCAGGCCGGCCATGCCGCCTTTGAACCGCTGGTGCGATTCACTACGCCAGCCGTGTGGTTCTTCTTCCTGCTGGTGGGGTTGGCCTTGTTCAAACTCCGCGACCAGCGCCAGGGCGAAGCCGATGCCTTCCAGGTGCCCTGGTATCCGTTCATCCCGTTCGTGTTCTGCCTCTCCTGCGTGGCGCTGCTGCAAGCCAGCGTGCTGCACGCCTACCACAACCGCTCGTACGAAGCCTTCTGGTCGCTGGGCATCCTGGGCACGGGGCTGGTCCTGGCACTGTTCAGCCGACGCCGAGTATCATGACCACAGTGCCTGCGAGCACCAGCGCCGCTACAGGCCTGGCCGCAATCCGCGCACCAAAGCGAGGTGGCACATCACCTTCTGCGGTCCCTCAACAGGCAGGGCGAAGGGACCACAGATTCTTGACGATACGGTGATGTACCACCTCAATGTGCGGGCAATTCCAAAACGAGCCACGCCGGAAAAGGTGTTAGATTCCTGCGCGGAGAAAATCCGCTTTGCGAAAGGTGCGCTTGGTAGCGCGGCAACCCGCTATGGATTGTTCCACCGCCAAGGTCCAGCCGTCGAAGGGGTCGGCGCCGCAGGTCTGCCGTTTTCCAGCTCTGCCGTTTTCCAGC
>CAZEEG010000098.1:0-21074 GCA_964511065.1 uncultured Pirellulales bacterium
TGCGGGCGATCCAGGTGAAGATTCGGGTTTTCGAGCCCGATAGCGCGCAGATTCGGGAAGTGACCATCACGCAGGATTTCGTCCGGTAGGGCCGTGCGGCAAGCGACACGCCGCCAGGAGCGCACGCGCCGAGCGGCTTCCATGGAGGGGACATGTTCTTTGCCTTTGAGGGGATCGACGCCACCGGCAAATCGACACAGATCGGCCTGTTTGTCGAGTGGTTGCGGGAGCAAGGCCACGACGTGGTAACGTGCCGCGACCCGGGCGGAACGCCCACCGGCGAGGCTATCCGCACGCTGCTGCTGGATCCGGCGTCGGAAATCTCCCCCCGCTGCGAAGCGCTGCTGTACATGGCCGCCCGGGCTGAGATGGTGGACGAAGTGATCCGCCCTGCCTTGAAGGCCGACCAGGTGGTGGTCAGTGACCGTTTTCTGCTGTCCAACGTGGTGTACCAGGGACATGCCGGCGGAATTCCCGTCGACGAACTATGGCAGTTGGGCCAGTTCGCCGTGGGAGGTGTGACGCCCGACCTGATCTTTCTGCTGGACATGCCGCCGGAGCAGGCAGCCAAGCGGCTCACGCGCAAGCTCGACCGGTTGGAGCAGCGCGGCAGGGAATACCAGCAGCGGCTGCGCGACGGCTTTCTGGCCGAGGCCGCACGCTCGCCCCAGCAGATTGTGGTGATCGACGCGGCCCAAGACATCGAACAGGTCCAGCAGGCGGTGCGGGCGGCCGCCGCCAAGGTGCTGGCGTAATGGCTGCAGCTTGCTCCCGCTGTTTGCGGTTGAAGCTGCCCCCTCCGCGCCATGCTAATCGCTGAACGCGGCGTCGAACGCCCGCTGACTGGGCGTGAAGTCCAACTGCCGGACAAACTCAGCGGCCTCGCGGGCACCGTGCTCGCGGTCCATACCGGAGTCTTCCCATTCCACGGAAAGCGGACCCTGGTAGTTGATGTCGTTGAGGGCGCGGATGATTTCCTCGAAGTTCACGCCGCCGCGGCCCGGCGAACGGAAGTCCCAGCCGCGGCGATGATCGCCAAAGTTCAAATGGCTCGCCAGGATGCCCGAGCGGCCGTTCAAATCGACGATCGCATCCTTGATATGCACGTGATAGATGCGGTCGGGGAAGGCCCGGATGAACTCCACCGGATCGACTCCCTGCCAGTGCAAATGGCTGGGATCGAAATTGAAGCCGAACTCCTCGCGGTGGTCCAGCACCTCCAGAGCTCGCTGCGCCGTGTACAGGTCGAAGGCGATCTCGGTGGGGTGTACCTCCAGGGCGAACCGCACGCCGCACTCGCCAAACACGTCCAGGATGGGGTGGAACCGCTCGGCGAAGAGTTTGAAGCCGTCGTCGATCATCGAGGGCGGGACCGGCGGGAACGAATACAGCAAGTGCCAGATGCTGCTGCCGGTAAAGCCGTTGACCACCTCCACGCCGAGTTTCTGCGCCGCCCTGGCCGTGGCCTTCAGTTCCTCGGCCGCCCGCTGATTGACCCCTGCCGGGTCGCCATCGCCCCATACGTACGGGGGCAAGATGGCCTTGTGGCGTTCGTCGATGATATCGCACACGGCCTGCCCGACCAGATGCGCGCTGATGGAGAACAGTTGCAGTTCGTTCTTTTCGAGGATGTCGCGGCGGGCCTGGCAGTAACCGTCCTCAGCCAATGCCTTGTCCACTTCGAAGTGATCGCCCCAGCACGCCAATTCGATCCCGTCGTAGCCGAACTCGCGGGTCTTGCGGGCCATGTCTTCGATAGAGAGGTCGGCCCATTGACCAGTGAACAGCGTAACCGGGCGCGCCATAAGTTACTCCTCAACAACAGCTTTGGACCTTAATTGCCTTCCCGGCTTCCACGGCCGGTGGGCGCGAGCCGCCATTTTGCCATAACAGGCTGCCGATGCAACGGTCAGCAATCCCAGGGGATGGAGAAATCCGGATCAGGAAAATGTTGACGCCTGTACACCTGTTGCTAGAATGAAACCAGTGAACATGTGTACCCAGCGGGGCATGGTTCGTGACGGGCTACGGCGGTTTCCCTCATCGCCGTGAGTGCCCTACCTCAGATGTGGAGGAATCCTCCCCATGCAGGCTGTAAGGTCCAATCGCACACCCCTGGCGGAACCGAGTGCAACACAGCACGCCCCGGCCAGACAACGGCAGGCAGGAGTACCGACCATGGGACCGTGGCACATCAGCGAGATTCTGCCCTCGGTACTGGCGGCCGCATTAGGAGACACGGCTCCCCTGGAAGGCACGACGATGCCGGGAGATTCGTGCGAGCGGCAGGATATTTCCAACGGGCGCGGTGCGGCGGCCGGGCCGCCGGTGAGGCCGGCTGTGGTCCCCCGTCCCTGGTGCGCGGAGGACTGGCACGCTGAAGGCTGGGCGCGGGCCAGCGCAGCCGCGTTGTGTGGTCAGCCGGGTTGAACGTCGGGCGCGGTGGTAACGGCGCCAGGCATTTCTGCGCGAGAGTACGGCGCGGGGCGTCATTCGGTCAGTTCACGGACGAAGCGAACGGAAGGCTGGCCACCGCGGCCGGTGAGGAATTCGGCCACGTAACGCTGCCGATCCCGGGGGCGTTCGGGCACACGGAAATCATCGCCTTTTTGCAGGACCGGCCGCGTTTCCGTGATGCCGCCGAATTCGCGCGTGCCCGCAACCTGGCACGGGAACCAGTAGCCGTGGCCCTCTTCGTCCATCAAGTAGAACTCGGGGTAGCAGTGGCCGGGCACCCAAACGGTGCGGGCCGGGATATTAGCCGCGCGGCAGATGGCGATGAACAACGATGTTAGTTCCTCGCAGTCGCCGGTGCCGTCTTGCAAGGCACGAATGGCGCCTTTGAGCGGGCCTTCCTGGTACTTCACCACTTCCCGCACGTAATCGTAAATGCCTTCCACGGTTTCCCAGGCGGATTTGTCTTCCTTGGTGAGTTCCTTGGCCAGCGCGCGAATCTTGGCGTGCCGGCTTTCAATGTAAGGGCTGTCGCCCAGGTACTTGCGAATTTCCAGCGGCATCTTCTCCGGCAGCCGATAGATACTGGTGTCTTCCGGCGGCTTGATCGTGTGCCGGGTGATTTCCACGGTTACCAGGGCCCTGGCCTCCTGGCCGGCCGGTAGCTGCGGAACCTGGACCATCAACTGCTTTACCGTGTCGATCATGCGATAACCGAAACGGCGAACAAACGGAGTCGTTTCCTCGTTGACGATCCGCACCGTTTGCTCGGGCCAATCAACCGGTACCGGCGCTGTGGCAAAGAGGCCGGTGCATGGCCCCGTGCTGCTGTTGATAATGACGCCGATTTCATACTCGGTGGTATGCGCATCGCCTAATTGGGGGCCCCGGTCGGCCGGCGGTTCCGCACCGATGGCCGCGTGGACAGCGAGCAACAAGAAACCGGCGGCAAGGGTTGGACGCATCGCGTTACCTTTCTCGTGTTCCACGGCAGCAAGGGGGCCGCCCCGTTGCGGCGGACAGCCAACCGACGCCCCACGTCCAAGACCCCGGGGGCCGCGACGGCCGTCGGCGGACAATAGGTCTAAGGAGGCGGCAGCGGGCTGACCGGCGGCCACCTCATTTCCCTAGTCTACGCAAACTCACTTTCGATTATAAACAGAAATGCTGCCCCAATGGCCGATAACCGCCGCCGCGGCCTCCCCGGCGCGAACCGGGCCGTTCAGGCTGTAACAATCGAAGGAGTTATGCGTCCGCCCGATCAGAGATGCCCACGGTGCTAGGGCTCCTGGCTGGCGGCATCTGAACGGGCATCGTCGTCGTGCCCCCCATCATGGCCATGATTGTGCCCGTGCTCATGCCCATGATCGTGCCGGTGCTCGATGGTTCCGCGGAACGGCTTACCGTCGATGTTGAGCACCAGTTGCGACTGGGCCTGCTCGTGATGCAGGGCATCGCCCAGTTCCCGATCCTTGGAAACGAATCGGGAGGAAACGCCCGAGGGATCGCCCTGATCGGCATCGGCTTTGAGCGGGAACTGCCGGCCGCCGTCGGGAAACCGCACGTTGATCAGAATCTCCTGGTCGTCGATGGCCACGGGGTTCTTGGCGTCGCCATCCAGCAGATAAACGACCACCTCGCCCGTCTTCTCGTTGTGCAGTAACTCGGCATGGAATTCGTGCTTCAGCCCCAGTTCGATCAACACGCCGCCGTGAGGGCCGATCTCGGCGTGCTCGCGGGGCACATTCAGCACTTCCTCGGGCTGGTTCTGCTGGGCTGTATGGTCGCACCCCAGGGCCGCGGCCAATGCCAGGGCCGCGATGCCCGCCGCTGCGCTGCCGCGCACCTTGGATGTTGTGTTCATGGGTTCGTTCCTTCTCAGTCTGGATAGGCCGGCAGCGGCTTACCGCCCGGCTCTGTGAGGATGGCGTTATGAGGTGCTCTGCCGCCGGGTAACGACTTCGCCTTCTTCGAACAATTCGATGGTTTCTTGTTCGGCCTCAATCACACGCTGAGCAGAACCAATGCCGAATTTCCAGAACAGAGCCGGCCTCACCAGAAACTCCAGCAGCGTGCTCGTTATCAGGCCGCCGATGATCACCGTGGCCACAGGATAGAGGATTTCCTTTCCTGGTTCACCCGCTGCCAGAGCCAAGGGAACCAGCCCGATGCCCGAGGTCAGGGCTGTCATCAACACCGGCGCCAGGCGTTCCTGGCCGGCCCGGATAATCATGTCGCGGGTCCACGATTCACCCTCGAAACGCACCAGGTGCAGGTAATGGTTGATCAGCAAGATGCCGTTCCGCGAAGCAATTCCGGCCAGCGACACAAAGCCCACCATGGCGGCCACGCTCAACGTCTGCCCGGTCACCCACAGGGCGGCCACCGAACCGATCAGGGCCATGGGCAAGGCCGACATGACCTGCAGCGACAGGTTCGCCGAGCCGAACATCTTGTACAGCACCAAGGCCATGCCGCCCAGCGAGATCAGAAACAGCAGGCTGATCATGGTCGAGGCCGATTGTTGGCTCTCGAACTGCCCGCCGTATTCGATGTGGTAGCCCGCTGGCAGTTGGGCTTCGATCGACTGGAGGCGGGCCTTGATGTCATCGACCACGTCGACCAGGCCGCGGTCTTCGGTCACATTGCATTGGACGACGATCATCCGCCGCACGCGCTCGCGCTGGATCACGTTGGGGCCGCCGGCATCGTAGATTCGGGCCACGTCTTCCAGTTTGGCGGTGCCGCCATCGGGCAGGTTCAACGTCAGCCGCCGCAGGGCTTCGCGGTCCTCGCGGAACGGTTCATCTAACCGCACCAGCAGATCGAAGGTCCGCTGCCCATCGAGCACTTGCGACACCACTTCGCCCTGCATGGCCGTGGCCACGTATTCGTTAACCGCCAACCGCCTCAGGCCGAAGGTCGCCAACCGCGCGGGATCGGCTTCGATCCGGAGTTGCGGGATCAGTGTCTGCTGGTCCACTTGCAGATCGCGGATGCCGGGTACCGTTTCAATGGCCGACTTGATCTGTTGGGCGGTGCGCCGCAGCACGTTGAAATCGTCGCCATACAGTTTGATGGCCACCTGGGCTTTCACGCCCGAAAGCATGTGCGAGATCAAATGGGCCAGCGGTTGTTCTACGGAAGTTACCGCGCCGGGGACATCTTCCAGGGCGTGGCTGATCTGCTGGATGATCTCTTCGCGCGAGCGCTCCGAATTCGGGTCGATGGTGGCGATGATCTCGTTGACGTTCACTCCCTCGGCGTGTTCATCCAGCTCGGCTCGGCCGGTCTTGCGGACCAGGGCCACGATGTCGGGCAGTTCCATGAGGCGCTTCTCCGCCTGGAGCACCACGCTCTCAGAGGTTGCCAGCGACGTTCCCGGCGGCAGCAGCAGGTTGATCTGCACGGCCCCTTCGTTGAATGGTGGGAGGAAATCCCGGTCGAGGGTGGGATACCCGATTTGCTCCAGCAGCGGCGCCGTGCCCGGCGGCTGATACACCATCAGCAGCGCTCCGGCCGCCGCCACGGTCGCCAACCATAGAACGATCAGCGGAAACCGCATGCCGAACCGCATCACGCCCCCGGCCAACCATTTGAGAAAGCGGAGCAGTGGGCCGTCCCGCTCTTCAGGAGGCGATTGCCGTTCACCATGCGGCCGTGCACCATGCGGCCGTTGATGCGCGGCCCCGCGCGATCCTGCCGGTTCTGACGCCGCAGTTTCTGACTCCGCGGAGTCCGATGCGGCCGGTTCTGGCGCTGCTGGCCGCAGCGGCTCTTCTTCGGCGGCCTTGCCTTTGCCAACGGCACGCCTCCCCTCTGACAGCAGCCAGTAACTGAGCACCGGTGTCACCGTGAGCGACACCAGCAACGATGAAAGGATGGAAACGATGTAGGCCACCCCCAGGGGGCGAAAGAGTTGGCCTTCCATCCCGCTGAGGGCGAACAGCGGTACAAACACCAGCACCACGATCAGCGTGCCGTACACGATGGAGTTGCGGATTTCGCAACTTGCCTGAAACACCACCAGCAGCGGGTGCTTGGGATTACCGCGGTGGCGGTTCTCGCGCAAGCGGCGGAAGATGTTCTCCACGTCGACGATGGCATCGTCGACCAGTTCCCCGATTGCCACGGCCAGCCCTCCGAGCGTCATCGTGTTGATCGACAGCCCAAAGGTGGCGAACACCACCGCCGTCATCACGATGGACAGCGGAATGGCCGTCAGCGTGATGAACGTCGTGCGGAGGTTCATCAAAAACAGGAACAAGATCACCACCACCAGGATGCCGCCGTCGCGCAGGGCCTCGGCCACGTTCTCCACCGCCAGGTCGATGAACGTGCGCTGCTGGTAAAGCTCAGGAAAAATCTGCACGTCGTCGGGCAGCGAGGGGCGCAGGGACTGAATTGCCGCCAGCACCTCATCGGTCACGTAGCGCGTATCGGCCCCCGGTTGCCGGGTGATGGTCAGGACGACCGCCGGGCCGCCTTCAAAGCCTTGCTCATCGGCTGTGCGGACATAGGCCGCGCTGTCGCCGCGTTTGACTTGCCGGCCCTCGATCACCCGGGCGACCTGCGACAACCGGATCGACTGCATCCCGCGGTGGGCAACCACAATCTGTTCGATATCTTCCACGCTGCGGACGCGGCCGAGCGAGCGCACCAGAAATTCGTCGGGCCCCTGCTGCTTGAGGTATCCACCGGTGGTGTTCTGGTTGCTTTCTTCGAGGGCCGTTTTGACCTCGTGCAGGGTGACGCCGTAGCGCAGCAGTTCATGAGGGTTCACCAGCACCTGGAACTGCTTTCGTTCCCCGCCCATCACCATCACTTGCGACACGCCGGGAATGGTCAGCAACCGCTGGCGGACCACCCAATCGGCCAGCGTGCGCAGTTCCATGGGCGAGGTTTGCTCCGGATCGCTCACCATCCCGATGATTTGGATCTGCCCCATAATCGACGAGATGGGCGCTAGCTGCGGGCGGATGCCCGGCGGCAGTTGCTCGGCGACCAGGGCCAGGCGTTCGTTGACGATCTGGCGGTCGTTGTAGATGTTGGTGCCCCAGTCGAACTCTACATAAATCACCGACAGCCCCACCCCGGACGTGCTCCGCACCACCTGCACGCCGCTGGCGCCGTTGAGGGCCGTTTCCAAGGGGAAGGTGATGAGCGTCTCGACCTCCTCGGGAGCCATCCCGGGGGCTTCGGTCATGACCACCACCCGGGGCCGGTTGAGGTCCGGGAACACGTCGATCGGCAGTCTGGCCGCCTGCCACGAACCGTATCCCAGCAGGAAGACCGCCAGGGCGATCACCAGTACGCGGTTCTGCAGCGAAAAACGTATGACGGCATTCAGCATGTCGAGCAAACTTCAGGTGAAAGGAGGGCACCGGTGTGCCCCGCCGCTGGGACAGCCCGGCCCCCAAGAGCAGCTCTACTGACGGCCCCCTCTAGGCTGGCTCGGCGGCATCAGCCCACTGGTCGGCATCAGCTTCGTCGGCGGCCTTGTACAGCAGCGCGGGCAGATCGCCAATGGACCGCAGGGCCTCGGCCACGTCGGGATCGGCAAATAGCCGCACACGTTTTACGTAGTCGTCGAACTGTTCTTGCGCCAGAGTGCGAACCACGGGTGAAACATCGCCCAATGCGCGGTAGCGGTTTTCCTTGAGGTAGTGAACCTGCACGCGGAACTCGACTTCGCGCTCGGCGGGTGGGGCATCGAACAGCACCTGGTCGGCCTCGATGGTCTGCCCGATTGCCGAAGCGGCCAGCTCCGCAAACCGCTCGGCGCAGCGTACCAGCCAGGGAAAGGGCCGCCGAGCCAACCGCTCGTAGACTTCGCGCTGCTCAAAGTAGCTGTACTGCGCCACCCGTTTGTAAAGCCGCCGCGTTTCGCCAAAGAGCCCATCCAACAACCGCAGCGGATTGTGGCCGCGGGCCGCGGCGGGTTGTGGCTGGCATGCCGCTTCGCGGAGGGCCGCTACAAAGGGGCCGTCGCCCAGCCGAAACAGGGTTTCCATCTCGACGACATCTTTCAGGCGGTAAAACGCTCGCTGCAGCATGGCCGTCGCCGAGCGGACACCGTGGTGCCAGTACACTTCGCTGAACATCACATACCGGGCGAAGACCATCATTTCGGCGGCCGTTTTGCCTTTTTCGGTGATGGCCAGCCCGTCGCCGGCTTCGTTCAGGCATAGGCTGCGAATCAGCCGGTGCTGATCGAAGTTGCGGCCGTAGGGCACTCCGGCATGCAAGCTATCGCGAACCAGGTAATCCAACTTGTCGATGTCGATGGGCCCCGACAGCATGCTTGCCAGGATCTTGCACGCGGTTCGCTCCGGCGGACGGTTCAGTAGCGCCAACACTTCGCCGGGTTCTATCGACCAGTCGTGTTGCAGCAATTCGGCTACTTCACCGTCGAGCAGGAACCGCGCGGCAAAGGTTTCGTGATGCGGAACCTCGGCCAATCCCATGTCTTCGATGGGATGACAAAATGGCCAATGTCCCACATCGTGCAGCAGTGCGGCGAGCAGGAACACTTCCGCATCGCGGGCCGTAACGGCCTGGGCAAACCGGGGATCGTGGCTGAGCCGCTGCAAGAACAGCAGCGACATGCGGTACACGCCCAATGAGTGCTCAAATCGGGAATGGTGCGCAGCCGGATAAATTAACGATACCAGCCCCGTTTGGCTTACCTTAGACAAGCGGCGAAAGGCCGCGGTGTCGATGAGCGACCGGGTTCGACGCGTGAGGGGGACATCCTGCTCGGGCGGGATGCGGATCAGGCTGCCGTAGCCATCCAGCCCGGCTACCTCGGGAATGTCGCGAATTTCACTCATGACCACTATGTTACAATTCGGGAGCTGTACGATATAGCAGGCCTACGGCATTGGGCCATGGCCCGGTGAGCCGGCTGCTCTGCCGGGCGGCTCGCACAGTCGCCCTGCAGAGTCGTCCTGTACCATCGACCGACATATTTGGGCCACATAATCGGCCGGCACCATCAACCGGTATTGTCAGCCAATATGCGCCGCGCGAGAATGCGACCCATCACCCAGGGCGGCCGGTGGGAGTCGCAGTCCCTGGCCGCCCCGGAACGCCCATGCCGCCGTATCGCGGAAACACTCCATAGCAATCTTCAAGCCGCAATGCCAGCCGCCCCACGCCGCAAATCCTCGCTGCTCAAGCATCTGAATGCGGCAGACAACCCGATTTATGCCGTCGATTCCGAAGGCAAGCTGATCTTCGTCAACTCGGCCACGGCGGCCTGGCTAGGGATCGCGGCCGGCGACTTGATCGGCCAGGTGTGCCGCTATAGCAGTTCGGTAGGAGGTCCACCGGCGAGCATAGCTGCCGGGTTCCTGGCACCGCCGCCGGCGGCCATGGCCGGATTGGTTTGCACCGCCGAGGTCTTTCCACCGCCGCTGGCGGCACCTCCGAAGCCAACTTCTGCACCGCCGCCGGGTCAATCCCCAGCCGTTGGTGATGGTCAGGCCATGCCCCCCGATCGACCCCCGATCGATCAACCCCCAGCCGATGCCCCTTCGGCCGACGCTCACGAAAGTGAGGAACCGGCCGCGCCCCCGGGGCTGATGTTCCGGTACATTCCGCTGGGGGTGGTTGAAGGCAAAACATCGCTGGTTCTCGCCCAATCGCTCGGGCCGGTTGGTATGGGCGGCGGCGATACAAGCCAGCAAGGCACCGTTGGCGATTCCAGCGCCACGTTTGCCGAGCAGCCACAGGTGCGAATCCGCCCCGTGGATCCCTTGCCGCAGGAATTGCATGCCCAGCTTCAACGGATGCGCCGGCGGAACCTGCGGGCTGGGCACCGGCAGCGTTTTTCAGGAGTGAGCGCGGCGATCACGCGGGTTCGAGCGCAAATTGCCATTGCCGCCCAGGGGCGAACCCACGTGCTGGTGACGGGCGTTGCGGGCAGCGGTCGGGCCGACGCTGCTTGGGCCATTCATGCTGCCAGCCACGATGCCGATGAACCGCTGGTCGGCGTGCATTGCGGCGATCTGCCCAGCGACCTGGCATTGGCCGAGATCGAACACTGCTGGTACAGCGGCCCTGGTGCTCCGCGCACCCTGCTGTTGAATGACGTGGACCTTCTTTCACTGGAGGCACAGCAGCAGTTGCACCGGATGCTCGTTGAGCGGCCGCCGGCGCTGCGGATCGTAAGCACGGCGCGTCGGCCGCTGGGGGCTGGCCAGGCACAAGGCAGTTTCCATCACGAGCTAGCCCTGCTGCTCAGCACCATCGTGATTGAGTTGCCGCCGCTTGCAAGCCGTCTGGAAGACCTGCCGCTGCTGGCCCAGGCGTTGCTGGAAGATGCCAACGCCAATAGTGCCAAGCAGATTGGCGGTTTTACCGACGATGCACTTCGGCTGCTGATCAGCTATCCCTGGCCCAAGGATGTGGATGAGCTGGTGTCAGCCATCTGGCACGCACACGAGCAGGCGCAAAGCCCGCTGATCGGGCCCAGCAACCTGCCGGAAATCGTCCAGATGGCCAGCGATTTTGCCAAGTATCCCCAGCGGGCTGAAGAAACGATCGACCTGGAGGGGCTGCTCCAGGAAGTCGAGGTGGAATGCATTCGCTGGGCGATGGAGAAGGCACGAGGGAACAAGACCCAGGCAGCGCGGCTGTTGGGAATGAACCGTCCCAAGTTTTATCGCCGCCTGGAACAGCTCAATATGGACGACGGGGATTCAGAGTAACTCGGCCTTCGTACCTGGGATTGGCGAGCATCGTTGCATTGCCGCCCTCGTGGCATTGATTGCCGAATTTTCGCCTTGCTGCCCACCCGCGAAGTTTCTATGGTACGCCGCCTTTCCTGCAATACTTCCCCCAACAGCGACACTGCCGGCCTGTCTGTGGCTGCCCGGTGGTTGTGCGCGGCCGCCGGTTTGCTGGCAGCGATGCTGCTGGCAGTTGCGGCGTGGCTGACGCCCGACCCCTATGGCAACGGCATGGGCACGCACGAGCAGTTAGGGTTACCGCCGTGCCGGTTTGTTGCACAGTGGCAGACGCGCTGCCCTTCGTGCGGCATGACCACGGCTTGGGCCTACGCCGTGCGCGGCCGGCTCGACCGGGCGCTTGCGTCCAACGTGGGAGGAACATTGCTGGCATTGGCCGCCATGGCAGCGGTGCCCTGGTCGCTGTCGGCAGCCTGCACCGGAAGGTGGCTGCTGATTCGTGGCTGTTGGCCGCTGCTGCTAGGCGGAAGCGCCATCGTGCTGGCGATCACGCTAGCCGATTGGCTGATTCGCCTGACACTAGCCCGGTGATGGGCGGCGCAGGACACGCCAACACAATAACCGGCCAAGGCAACGACGATTCGCGGCGACCGCAAGGCATCGCTTTCGTTCAGGATCAAATCACAACGGCATCAATCCCCAAAGCATAGCCCCAGCAGTGACAGGACGGACCGCGGGGGCATCACCATATCGACAGCACATTTCGTCGGCAGGGCGGCCATGCAACGCTCCGCCACGGCGGCGATCACTTTCAAATACCGAGGAGAAGCGATGGAACGCCCCCTCTCTGCCTCATGCCCGCGGACGTTGCTTTGGAGCCTCGTCATTCTCGGCATGATGGCCTACACCGGCTGCAACATGATTACGTTTGCCGCGTTCATGATTCGCGGTTTTGATGCGCCGGCCGAGTTCAAAGACCTCAAAGGCAAGCGGGTTTGCGTCGTATGCCGGGCTCCGGTCACCATGAATACCGACCAGGCGCTGGGAGCGCGTGAATTGGCCGACCGGTTGAGCTTTCTGCTCCAGACGAACGTGCCCAAGATCACCGTGATCGATCAGCAGGACGTGGCCGACTGGACCGACGAGAACAATTGGGAGGACTTCCGCGAGATCGGCAAGGCGCTCGAGGCCGAGATGGTCGTGGCCGTGGAACTCGACGAATTCAGCCTGCAGCGCAGCGCCAGCGTCTACCAGGGGCAGGCCAAGCTGCGGATGAGCGTGTTCGACATGGAGAGCGGCGACCGCGTTTTCGACAAGCAGCCCAACCAGTTTCTCTATCCCAGTTCCGGTGGGCTGCCCACCAGCAACTTGCCGCGGAACGAGTTCCGCCGGGCGTTTGTGCATCACCTGGCCGAATTGCTAGGCAGTTCGTTCTACTCGCACGATCCGCGCAAAGTATTCGCCAGCGATACCAACGCCATTTCGCTGCATAAATAACCTGCGGGGCGTTCAGCGGAACCGCAATTGGGTGAATTGCCGCACGCGGTTGGTAATGGCCGGTTCGACGGGTAGCCGCTCCATGCTGCTGGCGCCATAGAAACCAACCACGCCTTCCGTGTGGTCGAGGATGTACTGGGCGTCTTCTGGTTCGGCAATCGGCCCCCCGTGGCAGAGCACGAGAATATCGGGCCGCACACGGCGGGCCGCGTCGTGCATGGCCTGTACGCGGGTGGCCGATTCCTCCAGCGTGAGCGCGGTTTGCGCGCCGATCGTGCCCTTGGTGGTGAGCCCCATATGCGGGATAAGGATATCGGCCCCGGCGGCGGCCATCGCCGCGGCTTCGTCAGGGTTGAAGCAATAAGGCGTGGTCAGCAGGCCCAGTTCGTGGGCGGTGCGGATCATGTCCACTTCCAGCCCGAACCCCATGCCGGTTTCCTCCAGGTTCTGGCGGAAGTTGCCGTCGATCAGGCCCACGGTAGGGAAGTTCTGCACCCCGGAAAATCCGGCCCGATCGACTTCCCGGAGAAACAGTTTCATGATCCGAAAAGGATCCGTGCCGCACACGCCGGCCAGCACCGGCGTGTGGCTGACCACCGGCAACACTTCGCGGGCCATCTCCATCATGATGGCGTTGGCATCGCCGTAAGGCATCATGCCTGAAAGCGAACCGCGACCGGCCATGCGAAACCGGCCGCTGTTGTAGATCACCAGCAGGTCGATACCGCCGGCTTCCGACAGCTTGGCACTGATGCCCGTCCCGGCCCCGCCGCCGATGATCGGCAGGCCTTGCTCCACTTTGGCCTTGAGTCGGGCAAGAATCTCATCGCGAGAGAACAGGGCCATATCGGCGTTGCTCCTGGGGGGGAAATCGTTGCAACTTGGGGGGCGGTAACGATAGCGGCGGAAGGCAGGCGGCTTGCCACCGATCCAAGATCATACCATGCAGCGGCCGGCGCTTCTCTTGGCTGGCAGTTGCTTACCGGGGCTTCAGATGGCGGCCACGCCCGATCGCATACCTGTCGCCCATTCTCCCTCAAAAAGGCAAACGGCCGGCGAACTCCTCTCAGGTGCCCACAGGGATGGGGGGCGGCTAAGGTTCAACATTCACGGGCAGGCCGTCGTGGCGGTTACCCAAGCGGCGGTGGGTTTCCACGTCGAGGCCGAACCGGATTGGCCGCACCGAGCCATCCAGAAACGCGAACATGCAGCCGAGTTCGTGCGCGCTGCCAAACAGGTTGCGGTCGGAGAAGCCCGGCGTATCGCGGCGGGGCGGTCCCGAAGGCGGCCAGCAAACGCGGCTGGTATCGTCGTTGGCGCCGTGGAAGATGCTTTCCTTGTCGCCAATGCCGGCACCGTCGGTGTAATGGTTAGGGTCGAGATTCTTCTCACCCACGGCATATGTGCAGGAATTTCCATCGCGCACATGGCCCTGCGAGATGTTGCTCCGCTGGAAGATGATGCCGGTGGCATCGCGAACTTCGCCTTGGGCCAACCACCAGTTGGGATTGGCGCCATCTGCAAAGACCGTGGGCTGGAAGAACGGCCGTGTCAGCCCGGCCGCATTGGGGTCGTCGTGGTCGCCCGCGCAGGCGGCATAGTCACTCTTGTTGACTTCGGCGACCCACGGGGCCACGACTTCATCGTTGGTGCAAGGGTACAGGGCCGGCGGACGCCGCGTGGGACAGTAGAAAATCTCCAGCGGCGTGGCTAGCCGCTGTTCGGTGGTCGCTTGCTCGCCAAACAGTCCGTGGTGGTCCAGGTACGGCAGCAGCGGATAAATCCACGAACCCGGCTGCATCTCTCCCCGCAAGTGGGGCGCGGGGGGCCACTTCCAGCCCCAGCCGGCTGAAGGGTAATGCCCCTGCTGTTGCTCGAAGGTTTGCAGCGCCAGCACAATTTGCCGCAGGTTGCTCTTGCACCGAGCAAGCCGGGCGGATTCCCGGGCTGCCTGGATGGCCGGGAACAACAGGCCGATCAGCAGGGCAATGATGGCGATGACCACCAGCAACTCGATCAGCGTGAACGCCGCCCTGCCGGGGCGGTGTCCTGGCTGCGGTTGCGCAGGGAAGCATCGAGCGAGCATGGGCCCCTGGCTCCAAATCCGGCCATTGCGGTGCAGCGGATGAAGCTACGTTCTGTCAACCTAGCGGCGCCGCACCCAAGCGGCAAGCATTGGCATGTGGAAGGGATGCGCCGAGTCGAAACGGCGGCTCTGGTCGGACTGCCGCCGGGCCGCTAAGTTTGGAAATTGGCGGCCGTAAGGCTTTGTCGCCCCGGCCTTTCCACCCGCGACGGGAGTTCCCCCTCTTGGCCAAGAAAGCAGAATCTCCGCTGGTTGGCGTGATTATGGGCAGCAAGTCCGATTGGGAAACCATGCGGCCTGCCGCCCACGTGCTCCGCGAGTTTGGTATCCCGCACGAGTGCCGCGTCGTTTCCGCCCACCGCACCCCGCAGTGGATGTGCCAGTACGCCGCCGAAGCCGAACAGCGCGGCTTGCAGGTGATTATCGCCGGTGCCGGCGGCGCCGCGCACCTGCCGGGCATGGTCGCCGCGCAGACCAGCCTGCCAGTGCTGGGCGTGCCGGTTCGCAGCAAGTCGCTCTCGGGAATCGACTCGCTGCTGTCCATCGCCCAAATGCCAGGCGGGGTGCCAGTTGGCACCTTGGCGATTGGCGAAGCCGGGGCGAGGAACGCCGGCCTGCTGGCGGTGCGCATCCTGGCGGTTTCGCGGCCCGATCTTCGCAAAAAATTGCACGCCTTCCACGCCGCCCAAGCCGAAGACGTGATGGGAGTCGAACTCACATGAACGATCCCATCTTGCCGGGCGCCACGCTGGGCGTGCTGGGCAGCGGGCAACTGGGACGGATGTTCGCCATCGCGGCCCGGCGGCTTGGATACCGGGTCCACGTGCTCTCGCCCGAGTTCGACACGCCCACCGGCCAGGTTGCCGATGCCGAAGAAACGTGCAGCTACGACGACCTGGATCGCGTGATGCAGTTCGCCCGCAATGTGGACGTGCTGACCTTCGAGTTCGAAAATGTGCCGGCCCAGACCATCTCCGCGGTAGCCGACCTCGTTCCGGTTCGGCCCGGCGGCCACGTCCTGCACACGACGCAAAACCGCATTCGCGAAAAAACCTTTCTCCGTGAGACCGGGCTGCCGGTCACGCCCTTTGCCGCCGTGAGCAGCCTCACAGAACTCGAACAAGCAGCCCGGGCATTGGGTACGCCCGCCGTGTTGAAAACGGCCGACTGGGGTTACGACGGCAAAGGCCAAGTGACGCTGAGCCGGGTTGAGGACTGCGCCCAGGCGTGGCAGTGCCTTAATTCACGCATGGCCGTCTTGGAGGCGTTTGTCGATTTTACCTGCGAGCTATCGGTGGTTGCCGGTCGCGGCATCGACGGCAGTTACACGGCCTACGGGCCGATTGAGAATCGCCACCATCGGCACATTCTCGATCTTTCGATCTATCCGGCCGATCTTCCTCCAGCAGTCGCCCAAGAGGCCCGGGAGATTGCGCATGCTGTCATGCAGGAACTGAAGGTGGTAGGAGTGCTGTGTGTCGAGTTCTTTCTCACCCAGGGCGGCAAGCTCCTAATCAACGAACTAGCGCCTCGGCCGCACAATTCCGGCCATCTCACCATCGACGCCTGCGTCACCGACCAGTTCGAGCAGCAGGTGCGGTCCGTGTGCGGGCTGCCGCTGGGTTCTTCCCGGCAGTTGCGGCCCGCGGCCATGGCCAACCTGCTGGGCGATATGTGGAACGGCAGCCCACCGAACTGGTCGGCCGCCTTGTCGCTGCCCGAGGTCAAACTGCACCTGTACGGAAAACGGGAGGCCCGGCCGGGCCGCAAGATGGGGCACCTGACCGCACTGGCCGACACGCCCCAGGCGGCCGTGGCGGCAGCCACCGAAGCGCGACGTCGGCTGACAACTTAGCGCGGCCAATAGCCCCAGGTGATCGCTGTGCCGTATCGATTGCCGAGTAGCCGGGGCACTCCGGCCGGCGCATCAAGAGCGGACATTTGCTGATGAAACCTGGTGTCGATATCGTGGCGATGAATCCCAGGATCGGTCAGGTGCGCCGCCGCGCGCGGAGCCGATTCCCCAAGTCCACGCGCGACAAGATCCATATCGCGACTTGCGGCGCATTGAACGGGGCGAAGTTGCCGCCACGCGCAATGCATTGGCCGCTTTGGCTGCGGCGCATCAAATGCCAATCAATAACTATCTCGATGCCGTCGCCCGCGAGATGGCGGCGCCCGATTGAAACCTGCAGCGCTGGTGTCCGTGTTGTCGAATGTCGGATTCCCGAGATGTCGCTTGTGCTGCTGAAAAACGGAAAATTCGAGGGACCGGTCATGTAATGGCCAGTCATGCGCGACGCAAGAATCCACAGGCTCGCAATCCCGGCACCCCCACTAATCAAAATGGCTTAGCGACTTGGGAGGCCAGGCTGCCCGCAGGGCGTTGGCCACCGCGAACACGTCGATGCCTTCTTGAACCAGCGCGCCGGCGACGGGCGGAAGCATACCGTAGGCCGCCGCGATCATGCCGACGATGCTCAATGCCATCCCACCGACGGCACTTTGCAGCGCGATCCGCCGCATCCGCTGACTGATATGCAGCAATTCGTCCACCTTCACCAGCCGGGGATCCATGATGACGGCCCCGGCCGCTTCGGTGGTTACGTCGGAGTGTTGACCGAACGCCAGGCCCACGGTCGCATTGACCAGGGCGGGAGCATCGTTCACGCCGTCTCCCAGAAAGACGGTGTCTGCGTGCTGATTCTCCTCGCGGACGATCTCTACTTTTTGCTCAGGGCTTTGCGAGGCGAATACCGTGTCGATGCCGACTTTCTCGGCCAGGTACTCCACTTCCGAAGCACGGTCGCCGGAGACCAACATCACCCGGTCGAATTGATGCTTGGGCTCCAGGTGCCGGATGAATGAAGCGCCGTCGGCCCGAACTTCGTCGCGGAAGCGGTAGGTGGCGGCATATTGGCCGTCGATCAGGACCACACATTCCAGGCCTCCGCCTTGCGGCGGCAGTTGGTCTAACACCTCCGGTTGGGAAGCGGCCAAGAGCTTGCGGCTGGTGATCTGGACGGTGCGGCCATCGACCACGCCCCGCAGACCGGTGCCCGGTGGTTCCGCAATTTGGCTGGCCGGCTGCAGTGCGATCTTCCGCTGATGAGCAGCCTGCAAGACCGCCGCGGCCAGGGGGTGCTTGGAGTAACGCTCGACACTGGCCGCCAACCCCAGCACTTCATCCGGCGGCCACGGCTCGGCGACCAGTTCTTCGGTCAGGTGCGGGCGGCCGTAGGTCAGGGTGCCGGTTTTGTCGAAAATCATCGTTGTGCAACCGGGCAGCTTCTCCAGCACCACCGGATCGCGGATCACGATCCCTCGCCGGGCGGCGAGCGAAATCGAGCCGATAATTGCCACGGGAATGGCGATCAACAGCGGGCAAGGGGTGGCCACGACCAGCACCGCCAGGAATCGAACCGGATCGCCGCTGACGGTCCAAGCCGCCAGGGCAATGAATACGGCCACCGGCGTGTAGACGGCACCCAGTTGATCGCCAAGCCGCCGCATGCGCGGTCGGCGCTGCTGCGACTCGCGCATCACCTGCATGATCTTGGCGTAGCGCGAGTCAACCGCTTTGCGCTCTGCACGGATGGTCAGGGCCGAATCGCCGTTGATGGCCCCGGAGAGGACTTCGGCGCCGGGCGTCTTGGAGATCAGGTAAGGCTCGCCCGTAAGGTACGATTCGTCCATCACCCCGTGGCCGGAAACGACCACGCCGTCGGCAGGACAGGTTTCGTGCGGGAAGATTTCCAGCAGATCGCCCACTTCGATTTCGTCCAGCGGGACATCTTCCAGGTGGGCGACGCCGTCAGGCCCCCGGTACACGCGATGGGCGACCGACGGCAACCGGCGAGCCAGCGCACGCAGCACGTTGGAAGCGCTGGCCACGGCATAGCTTTCCAGGGCTTCGCCGCCAGAAAGCATCAGCACCACAAGCGTGCCGGCCAGATATTCGTCCAGCAGCACCGCGGTAACGATCGAGATGCCGGCCAGCAGGTCGGAACCGAACTCCCGCCGGAACAACTTGATCAATAGCTCAACGACCAGCGGTGTCCCACCGGCAGCCAGCGCTACCCACAGCGGCCAGACCGCAACCGTGGGACTGGTCTTTACGGCGAATCGCAGTACCAGATGCACGGCGATGGCGACCAGCGCCAGCACGGCAATGATGACTTGCCGGCGGTCCCAAACCCGGCGCAATCGGTCCCCGCGACGTTCTGTTACTTGCACTCACCGTACCTCGCTTAAGAAAAATGTCGCCGGTAACGCCCGCCGGTTGATTGTTCTGCGGCCCGGCGGCAGGTCATGCTGCCGGGAGCATCGTGTTGGCGACAGCATTGTAATGGCTGGCACGTATCGCATGAGAGGGGGGACTTGCCCGCGGCGTGACCGCTCCACATAGCTGCTGCTTTCAGCCTGTTCGGGCGGATGATTTCTGGAGTCCATTGTTTGCTTGGGGGGGGCCGATGGCGGTCGAATAGGCGATCGTGCTGTTTGCCCAGTCGGAAGGATGGTTGGTAGATCGGGTTGTCTCGGCCGATGTGTCCACGGCGTGGTCACAGGAGGATGGGTCCGCGGAGGTTGGATCAAACCGTGATGGCCCCCCCATCCCGTGCGGCTAGCGTCGCCAGCACGACAGATTTGGTCAAGCAGGCGGGGTTCTCTGCCGAAGCATAGGGAGTCGCCGGCCTTATCGGTTCCGCGGCAGCATCGCAAGCAAGCCAGCGGTGGCGGCCGCACCTAGAGCATGCAGGTTGGAAGGTGGCCGCTTCCCCCCGGCGTCGGTCGGCGGCGTTTACAGCGGCAGGTGCAAGAACCGTTTGCGGTGGACTCAGCCCGGGCAAAGTTGGTGCCGCGCGAGCCGCAACGCGGTTTCCGCGCCATAATTGAGTATTGAGTGTGGCGCCTGGCTAGCCGGCGCCTGGAATCCATCAACAACCGTCGGGGTTCCCTCGTGGTCTTGCTGGGCGAAAGGTGAGGTTTCCGCCCCCCGGCTCATCCCTGCGGGGAGGCCGACATAGCCAGCAATTATGGTGCTTGCTATGCTTTGGTGCGGCCTCAGGCTCTGGCAGTGACCACGGTGGGTCTGCCTCCGACGGATCGGAACAATCCATGCAACAGCGTAGCCATCCTAGTCTCGACTTCACGCACCCGCTTCCGTATGGAGCCCTGGTTTGGGAAGGGGGGGTCCAGTTTGTCGTTTTCAGCCGGCACGCCACCGGCATGAGGGTGCTGCTCTATAACCGTGTCCGCGATCGCGAACCGGCGGAGATCATTGAGCTGGACCCCGAATCGGATCGCTGGGGCGATATGTGGAGCGTGTTCGTTCCCGGCATCGGCGCAGGGCAGCTCTACCATTTTCAGGCCGATGGACCATTTGAGCCGCAGTTGGGTCACCGGTTCGACAGTCGGGCCCGGCTGATCGATCCATATGCCAAGGCCCTGGCGGGCGAATTTCAACCCGCGCCCGATGGCATCATCCGCCCGCCCAAGTGTGTGGTGGTCGAAGACCATTTCGATTGGCAGGGCGACCGCCACTTGCGCCGGCCGTTGTCCGAAACGGTCATTTATGAAATGCACGTGCGTGGGTTCACCCGCCACCGTTCCAGCGGCACGAAAGATCCCGGCACCTACCTGGGCATCATCGAGAAGATTCCCTATCTCAAATCGCTGGGGGTGACGGCCGTGGAACTGATGCCGGTGCATGAGTTCCCCACCACCGGCTGGCACGGCGAAAGGCTGCCGCGTCCTAATTACTGGGGCTACGATCCGATTGCGTTCTTCGCGCCGCACCGGGGGTACGCCGCCAGTCGCGAGCCGGGCGCCCAGGTCCGCGAGTTCAAAGAAATGGTGCGGGCGCTGCACCAGGCCGGGATCGAAGTCATCCTCGACGTCGTCTTCAACCACACCGCCGAAGGCAACCATCAAGGGCCAACCTTCGGCTTCAAAGGGCTGGAGAACAGCGTCTATTACATGCTCGACGAGAATGGCTACTACCGCAACTACTCGGGCTGCGGAAACACTGTCAACGGCAACCATCCCGTCGTCCGCGAGTTGATCTTCCGCTGCCTGCGCCACTGGGTGCTGAACTACCACGTGGACGGGTTCCGGTTCGACCTCGCCTCCATCCTGGCCCGCAACCAACGCGGCGAGCTGATGCCAGACCCGCCGCTGGTCGAGCAGATCGCCGAAGATCCCCTGCTGGCCGACACCAAGATCATCGCCGAAGCGTGGGATGCCGCCGGCGCCTACCAGGTGGGTACTTTTGCCAACGGTCGCTGGGCCGAGTGGAACGGCCGCTACCGCGACGATATTCGCCGCTACTGGCGGGGCGATCC
>CAZEEG010000099.1:0-21008 GCA_964511065.1 uncultured Pirellulales bacterium
GATCGTCAAGGCGGGCAAGACGGGTGGCAATGCGCCGCAAACTGCCATAAATCCTGACTTTCCGGCGATTGAACCGCCTCAGCGGTGCCGCCGCACTTCTGAGGGGGCAATCAACGAAATTCAGCGGCCCGCGCGAAGTCACCCATCAGCCATCGCGCGGTGCTATCGCAAGAAAGCTATCGCCCTAGGCGAGTTGAGGCGGGCGGCCGAAGAAAGAAAAAACCCGGAGACCGACGCTTGCAAGAGCAGAAATGATGCGGGGAAGTGAGAGTTGGCGGGAGAAAATGCGGGGAGGACGAGCCGAACCGCGGGATGGTCCTTCTCGCCCAATCTTCTTCTACCTTTCCCTTGTGCCGCGTGGTCTCCGGGTCTGTTTCCTTGTTGCTTGTGGGTGGGGGGAATGCGCCGCTGAACCAGGTTCAGGCGGCCGAACGCTCCAGGTAATCGTCGTCGCTATCGGGGTGCTGCTCCGGGGCCAGATCGTAGCGGCCATCGGCTTCCAGGGCCACAATCACCAGGCGATGGCGGTCGGCGTATTCAACCACCTCCGGTTCATTCACCACGATGGTCTGGCCGGCCTCGATGGCCAGCACGCGGCCCCCGGCTTCAATCACCGAATGCAGCGTGTGAATGCCAATCGTGGGCACGTCGTATCGCATGTCTTGCCGCGGCTTGGCCACTTTGACCACCGTGAACCCGCCGGCGCGGCACAAGGCCCCCGCTCGGCGAATGCATTCGTCGGTTCCTTCGATGGCTTCCAGGGCCAGCACCGCCTGGTTTTTCACGGCGACCGTCTGGCCGATGTCCAGGCGGCCCAGCTCGCGGGCCAGTGTCCAGCCAAACTCGATATCTTGAATCTGCGACCGGGTTGGGCCGCGGCGAGTGAGCTTTCCGTATTTCACGAGCAACTCCGGCGCGAAGTCGGTCGGCGGAACGAATTCGATGCCGTCGAGGGCGAATTCGTCGATCACTGCTTGCGAAAGCGAGTTGTCGGTGCAATCGCGGAGATTCATCAAAAAGTGCGGGGCAAACCGGCGGATGGCGCGCCAGTCGGGCAGGTGCTTGAACCAGACCCAAGGCTGGTACAGCACCACCTTATGGAATTTGCCGGCCATGGCGGCCCGCCGCACCCCGTGACTGCGGAAGAAGCGAATCGCACGGCCCAGCTTGCCCATCCCGTTCCACATGAAGGCATCGGCGGCCGCTTCAATCTCGGGCAAGGCATGGCCTTTGATCCCGACACAGGCCACGCGCAGCCCTTGGCGGCGGATGCCTTCCATGATGAGCCGGGGATAGTCGCCCCAACCGGCGATCAGTCCTACGGTTTCTGGTGGTGCGTTCATGGCAAACGTATCAGGCTGCTGCCTTACCGTCTCCTTCAGCGAGAGCCACCTGGGCCTGAAGCTGCTGCACCTGCTGGATCAATTGCTTGAGTTGTTTGCGCATCTCCGGCAGTTTCGAAAGCGCCGCCTGCTTGAGCCGCTGATCTTTGACGGGCGTGGCCGGAATCCCCATCATCTGGGCGCCGGCCGGAACGTCGTTGGTGATACCAGCCATGGCCGTGATCAGCGCGCCGTCGCCAATCTCCACGTGGTCGCGGATGCCTGCCTGGCCCGCGATCACCACGTAATCGCCGGTCCGCGTGCTGCCGGCAATGCCCACCTGCGAGCAGATCAGGTTGTGCCGTCCGATCTGGCAGTTGTGGGCGATCATCACCTGGTCGTCGATCTTGGTGCCCTCGCCAATCCGCGTCGGGCCATAAGCGCCACGGTCGATCGTGCTGCCAGCGCCGATATCGACATGCGACCCGATCTCCACCCAACCCAACTGGGCACAAAGCTGGTGCCGGCCGTCGACGGTCTCGTAGCCAAAACCATCGGCACCGATCACTACACCCGAGTGCACCACCGAGTGGTCGCCAATGATGGTGCCCGGATACAGCACCACGCCCGGATGAATCGTCACGTGCTGGCCCAAGCGGCAGTCGCGGCCAATGTGGGCTCCAGCACCGATGGAACAGCCCGTGCCGATCACCGTCCGCTCGCCAATCGTCGCACCCGGGTGAACTTCCACGCACGGCGCCAGCACGGCGGTTGGGCTGATAAACGCGCCGCGGCTGACCCCTTCCCGCTGGACGGGTGGCTGGGGACGGAAATGAAGTACCACGGCTTGGAACGCCTGGTGGACGTTGGCCACTTCAATCGCAGGCCGACCTTCCACCACGACGCCCTGGGGAACGATCGCTGCCGCCGCCGGCGAAGCTAGCAGTTGCGGCAACCGCTCGGGCTTGTCGATGAAGGTGATTTCGCCGGTTCCGGCATCGTGCAGCGGGGCGGCACCACGAATGGCGACGGTCGATTCGCCGCGCAAGGTGCCACCGCACAACCTCGCCAGATCGCCCAGTAGAGCAGCCATGAATCGGAATCCCTTCCGTATCAGCAAACAGGGGGCCGGGAGATCCTTCCCGCAGCCCTGATGGCTTCGGCCTGTGATCGCTGGAATGGGCCGGCTAGTTGCCCGGCACCGGCGCCATGCTAATGGTTTGGGCGATGGCGAACAAGATCAGTCGTGGCCGTGAAAACCTCGAACCAGTGGCAACCTGGGGGCCGGGTAGCGGCCAGGTGGGCGCAGCGACAACGCCCCCGTTTACGGGCCAAAGGGTGGGCCGCACAAGACGGCACCTTCCCTCCGCACACCCCCCAGCGGCCTGGATGCGCACGCTTGGGCGCACCGTTACCCAATCACCCCCAGCGCCTTGCCCACCTTGGCAAACGCGGCGACCGCCCGCTCCAAATCTTCCCGATCGTGGGCCGCCGACATTTGCGTGCGGATACGAGCCTGCCCTTGAGGCACTACCGGGTACGAAAAGCCAATCACGTACACACCCTCGTCCAAGAGCCCCGAGGCCATCTCGGTGGCCAGCCGAGCATCGCCCAGCATGACGGGAATGATCGGGTGCTCGCCGGGCACCAGGTGAAAGCCGAGTGCTTCCATCTCGGCCCGGAAGAACGCGGCGTTGTCGTGCAACCGTTGCCGCAATTGACCTTCGCCTTCCAGCAGGTTGAGCACTTCGATACTGGTGGCGGCAATGACCGGCGCCAGCGTGTTGGAGAACAGGTAGGGCCGCGACCGCTGACGCAGCCACTCCACAATCTCCTTGCGGGCCGCCGTGTAACCGCCCGAGGCTCCCCCCAGCGCCTTGCCCAGCGTTCCGGTGATGATGTCCACGCGGTCCATCACGCCGAAGTGTTCGGGTGTGCCGGCACCGCCAGGCCCAATCAGGCCCACGGCGTGCGAATCGTCGACCATCACCATCGCCCCGTACTGATCGGCCAGGTCGCAGATGGCGGGCAGGTTGGCGAAGATACCGTCCATGGAGAACACGCCGTCGGTCGCAATTAACTTGAAGCGGCAATCGTCGGCCGCTTGCAGTTGGCGTTCCAGGTCGGCCATGTCGTTGTTGGCATAGCGCAGCCGCTTGGCTTTGCATAGCCGGATGCCGTCGATGATGCTGGCGTGATTGAGCTGGTCGCTGATGACCGCATCTTCCGGCCCCAGCAGCGTTTCAAACAGGCCGGTGTTGGCATCGAAGCACGACGAATACAAGATCGTATCTTCCTGGCCCAGGAACCTGGCGATACGGGCTTCCAGTTCCTTATGTACCGTCTGGGTGCCGCAGATGAAGCGCACGCTGGAGAGCCCAAACCCGTAGGTATCCAGTGCTTGTTGAGCTGCTTGGATCAGCCGCGAATCGTTGGCCAGGCCCAGGTAATTGTTTGAGCAGAGATTGATCACCCAGCGGCCCGAGGCTTCCACGCTCGCGCCTTGAGGGCTCGTCATCACGCGCTCGGCCTTGTAGAGGCCGCTTTCACGCAGATCGTCGAGCGAGGCCCTCAGGTAGTGCAGGAACGATTCATCCATTATGTGTTCACTCCTGTTGGTTGTTTCGGCGGCCTGATGGTTCCCAGGGACGATGGAGGCTCTTTCCCCACGACCAGCGATTGAACAGCAGCATGCGACTGCTGATGATCCGCGGCCCGGGAATCCAGCCAAGCGTCTGGCTGTCTTTTCCATGGATCGACGTATCCGCGGCCAGAAAGTAATGTCCCGGCGGAACCTCGATCGACTGGGGATGGTACGGCACGTTGACCGCCGTTGTTCTGCCAAGCACCGTAGCGGCGGCAAACGGACTGATCCGCCCATTGATTACGTATCGCCCGCCTTCGCGGGAAATCTGATCGCCGGGCAGCCCAATCACGCGGGCCAGCGCCGCATCGCGATGGTTGCCTTCCTCCACGGCGTAGGCAACCGCGGTACCGCGCTTCAAATCCCAGGTAGGCAGGAACCGGCTGAAGAACAGTGAATCGCCCTCACGAAGTTGCGGCGCCATGGAGTCGTCTTCAATGACGTACCGCCCGTCGTACCGCAAGAGCGCCAGCAACACCAGGGCGCAGCCGGCCAGCAGCGTCATCAACGCCATCGGAAAACGCCGCGGCGGCGGAGCCTGTTGGGTGCGCGGCACCGCGCGGCTCACGACCGAGTATTCCACCGTGCTGACGATAAGGTAGGCAACGACCGAGACGACGGCGGCCCAAAACGTGGGCGTGCAGGCAAACAACACAAACGCCAGGCAACAGAAAATCGCTGCAACGGCCACCGCGTAAGCTGCCCAACCGGCGCGCGACAACCCCAGTTCCCAGAGGCCCGCACCGGGCACCAGCATGCTGCGCCAGCGTGCTCGCCGCCGCAGGATAGCGATTTCCGTGACAGGAGGCGCCGCTGATTCGGTTTGCCGTGGCTCCTTTACCTGGCGTTTCCGTTTGCGTCCTTTCGCCATTCGTTGACTCACGCAGGATGCAGCCCCCCCGTGTTGACATCGCAAATTCCACCCCCCGGCAGGCGGCGGGCAGTTCATCAGTATCGGGTGATGGCCTCGTGCAGGTTCAGCAGCACCCGGGCGAGCGAAGTCCACGCGGCCAACTCGCTGTCGGCCAGGTCGCCGGGAGAAACGTGCTGTCCCACGCTCAACAGCCGCGCGGCGTCGTCGGGTGCGGCGTTGTATTCCGCCCGATGCTTTTCCAGTAACCGCTTGAGCAGTGCGGTTTCTGGCTCCCGCGGCTCGCGCGACAAAACCCGCGCATAGCCTAGGGCAATGCCGTCTTCGTCGGAAGGCTCAGCCATCATGGATTCGGCCAGCACCCGGGCCGCTTCCACAAACGTGGGATCGTTCAACAGTACGAGCGCCTGGAGCGGCGTGTTCGATCGCGGCCGGTCTGCCGTGCATTCTTCGCGCGTGGGCGCATCGAAGGCCAGCAGGCTGGGGTGCAGGAACGTGCGGCACCAGTAGGTGTACAGGCCGCGGCGGTACTGCCTGGCACCAGTATCGGCCACCCAGGTCCGCTTGGGGAAGTTCAGGTGATCCCAGTACCCTGCCGGTTGATACGGTTTCACGCTCAAGCCGCCGACCGTGTCGTTCAGCAGGCCACTGGAAGCCAAGGCCATGTCGCGGATCATTTCCGCATCGAGCCGGAAACGGCTTTGCCTGGCCAGGTAATGGTTGTAGGGATCACGGCGAACCGTTTGGACATCGGCCCGCGAACTTTGCCGGTACGTGGCCGAAGTGACGATGAGCCGCAACACGTGCCGCACGTCCCAGCCGCTTTCCATGAACTCGGCCGCCAGCCAGTCGAGCAGCTCGGGATGGGTCGGCAGCGCGCCTTGAGAACCAAAGTCGTCGGAGTTCCGAGCCAAGCCATGCCCAAAGGCCAGCTTCCACAACCGGTTCACAAAGACCCGAGCCGTGAGCGGATTGTCACGCGAAACCAGCCAGCGGGCGAGGTCCATCCGCGTTGCCCGCTGTGGTTGGGATGGATCGTCGGGCGGTGCGGCTTTCGCCTCGGAGAGGCTGCGGCCTGCGAGATCGCAACCGGTCGCATCGGCCAAGAACTGCGGAATCGCCGGCTCCACAACTTCGCCGGAATCATCCAGCCAGTTGCCGCGAGGCAGCACGCGCACCATCCGCGGCTTGACGCTCATCGTAACCAGCACCAGCGGCGACTCGTCGATCAACCGCTTCTGCTCGGCCTCCAACTTGGCGATCTGGGCGCGGATGGGGGCCAACTGCGGGGCTTCCGATCGGTAATGAACCTCGATGATCTCATTCAACGCGGCCGTCCGCTCCTCCGGCGGCGTACGCAGCGCACCGGCCACGATATCGGAAAAACCCAGGTTATCCGCCGGCGAAGCCAACAACTCCTTGCGCTTGGCTTCCGCCCAATCCTTGCGGGTGGCGGCAATCTCGGGTGTTTCGCGGGCGAGTTGTTTGTCGAGCTTGATAAGTTCTTCTTCCAGCGAGTCGATCTTTGCTTGAACCTCGTCGCTGGGAATGCGCGACGGCTCCTGTTTGCCTACGGCCGTTTCGTTCACATCGGCAAAAAACGCCGCGAAGCGGTAAAAGTCACGGATGGTAAACGGGTCGTACTTGTGGTCGTGGCACTCGGCGCAGCCCAGTGTGGAACCGAGCCACACCGTGGAAGCATTGCGCACGCGATCGGCTGCATACTTGGCAATGTATTCCTTGGCCTGCGCGCCGCCTTCCCGCGTGGTCATGTTCAGCCGGTTATAGCCCGAGGCGATCCGCTGCCGATTGGTCGGCATTGGCAGCAGGTCGCCCGCCAACTGCTCGATGGTGAACTGATCGAACGGCAGGTTGCGATTGAAGGCGTCGATCACGTAATCGCGGTACGGGGCGTGGTCGCGATGGTTGTCGCCGTGGATGCCGTTGGTATCGGCGTACCGCACCAGGTCCAGCCAGTACATCGCCAGCCGCTCGCCATGGTGCGGCGAGTTGAGCAGTTTTTCCACCAACCGCTCATAGGCCCCCGGGGAGTTGTCGGCCACAAATGCCGCTACGTCCTCGGGCGACGGCGGAAGGCCCGTCAGGTCGAACGATAGCCGCCGGATCAACGTCACGCGGTCGGCGAGCCCGGCGGGCTTCAAGCCCTCTTCGCGCAGCTTCGCGAGGATAAAGCGGTCGATGTCGTTCTGAATGCCGGGGCCATCGCCGGGCGGCACTTGCGGGCGAACCACGGGGCTATAGGCCCAGTGTTCCTCCCAGACCGCGCCTTGCGCGATCCAGCGGCGGATGGTTTCGATCTGCTCAGCTGAGAGCGGCTTGCCGGCGTCGGCCGGCGGCATCCGCAGCGATTCATCTTCTGATGTGATGCGGGCGAGCAGTTCGCTGTCACCTGGACGGCCCGGCACCACCGCGCCGGCATTCTCACCATCGCCCAGCACGCCAGTCGGCAGATCGAGCCGCAACCCGGCTTCGCGCTGTTGGGCGTCGGGGCCGTGACACTGAAAGCAGTGATTGGAGAGGATGGGCCGCACGTCGCGTTGGAAATCCACGGCCGGCGGTTCGTTACCACCGGCAATGCCCGACGTGGCCAGTACGACCCACCCGACGGCGCAGGCCACCGCGCGCACGATGATGCGACCTTTGCCAATTGAACCGGACTGCGGAACGACCTGCGCTTGCATCCAATCCTCCCGGGACGATGAAAGGCCAGGGCGGGGGGCGAAACGGCGAGGGCATAGCAAACAGCCCACGCAACCTGCTGCGTTCAGTTTATCATGCGATGGTCGGGGCAGCACGCATGCAGGCAGCAACGCGTGAACGTGAAAAGGAATGCAGGTGCGCCAGGGTGAAGACGCGGACAGACCGGCCAGCCGCGCTGGGGGGAAAACCGGCAGGTGCAGGAATGCGCCAAAGCCGGCGGGGAAGGTTTGTTCCCTCCCGGCCGGCTTCGTGCGTTCCCTGCTGCAGTTGGGATCAGCGCAATTTGGGGGCCGCATTCGTGCTGCGGCTTCGATCCACGCGCTGCGATGGACCGAATGACCGGTTCCGCTGCTGGCCGCTTAGCGGTTGTACTTGTCGGAGCCGGCAACTTTCACGAGCTTGTTGTACAGGCCCAGAATCAAGAACGTCGGCGCCCATTGACCGACAAACAGCGACTCGTGCTTGCGTCCCAGTATCTGCAGCGTGATGGAGCCCAGGATGCTGGCTCCCGCAGACCACAAGAACACGTCGCTGGGTAGCTTGGCGGTTTGCCGCTCGATGGCCGTCGCGACCATCCCTTCTTCGTGGCTGCCACGGGCACCGGTCTTGGACATGGTGGCGGTATCTGGCATCGCGATCCCTCCTGTTTGGATGGGGCGGTCGGCCGGTCGCCCTCGGCGGTGTCAGGACACAACCGGCACAAAGGGAATCCGCCGGGCGGCTCCGTCAAAGTGTCCGAGCAGAAGCGCCGTACAACGACGCTCTCGCGCGGTCCACGGTACGCCCTGGGGACGGCCGCACGGTTCACGCCTTGCGGCAGCCCTGCGGAGAACGTAGCCACCGAAAGAAAGCAACTGGCGTGCCACACGCGCTGCAGGTATTGGCGGTCCACGGGTTCTCAGGTGTGCTCGCCATCAAATCCGGATGAAAATCTTTTGCCGGTACATCCACCAGCAGGCCAGCCAGAAGCACAGCCCTACCAGGCAGGCTCGCACCGTCGGCTCCCAGAGCGGCCCGGCGAACGTGAAGATGTCGGGGCCGAGGTGGATTTTCAGCGTCCGGGCTGTCCAAGGTTTGAGCAGTTGGCCCATGCAGTAGATGGCGATGGAATTGACGCCCACGATCATCAGCGGCCAGGTCCAGCGCCGGAAGCCGGCAACATCGACCACCCCGTACAACGCGGCCAGGATGCCGCAGCAGATGCCCGTGGAATAGAGCGTCCACGAGGGCGTCCAGATGCGCTTGACGATGGGGCAGATGCCCGCGGCATCCAGAAGCAGGCCCACACCGATGCCTGCCACGGCGGCCACGGCCAGGATGAGCAGTTTCCGGCTGTGCGGCCGCTGACTGCGCAGCAACTCGCCGCACATCAGGCCGAAGATCATGGTTGCCAGCGACGGCACGAAATTGATGGTCTGGTAGCCGCCGCGGTTGAACGCAAACGGCTCGTCGTGCGGCAGCAGGTTGAGCAGCCACAAGTCGATGAAGTGGCCGGCATTCGCGTTCTTGTGCCAGGCCGCGGAGATGCCCTTGAGGTGATCGCGCGCCCAATCGGCGGAGATGCCCACGGCGTCGTTACCGGTGGCCAAGGGAATGCCCGTCCCCGGCCAAAGCACGTACAGCAGCCAGGTGGCCAGCAGCAGCGCGGCCGCTGTGGCGGCCTGGACCCACCGCGGCCGATTCCACATCAGAAACAGGAACGTGTAACCCAACCCGATCTGCGTCAGCACGTTCATGAACGACCACTGGGTCGATTCAGACCAGTTGGAGATCAGGAAGATCCCCAGGAAGACGAGGACGACCGAACGCCACAAGGCGTGGCGGAACATGGAGGCGTAGGATTGTCCGCGTTCGCGCCGCCGGCCGTACGAATAGGCCATCGACACGCCCACCATGAACATGAACGACGGTTGGATCATGTCCCAATAGCCGCCGCCCGCCCACTCCACGTGCTCAAACTGGAAACGCACCTGTTGCCAGAACGTGGAATCGGGGTCTGCCTTCAGGTGCAATCCGGCGGTGCCGGCCAGCCCAAAGCCCACAAAGGCCAGCGAAACCATAATCAGCCCTCGATAGGCGTCCAGCGAATGCAGCCGCGTGGCGAGGAACTCCCGCGGCGGTGCGGCAGGCTGCGCCGTCGAAGGCGACGAGGACTCAGGAGCAGGTTGGTGGTGCATGGCTGGCTGCCAACGGTGGGTGAAACGGCACGGTACGTCTACGGACTTGGACGCGCCGCGGGCGCGCGGCACGCCCCGCCCTGTGCGTTATCGTACATCAACGGTCCCCATGGACGCACGCCGTTACTCGACCGCCTTGCTGGCCAGGACGTGCAGGTCGCGGAGCACTTCGCTGACTACCACCAGGTCGACTTTCCCCAGCGGCAATTTGTTTTTCGATCCATGCCATAGGCCATGGGGATGGGCGATGCCGGGCACGAAGTAACAACCCCGCAGCCGCTGGTTGTCCCAGCCTTCCATGTAGCCGATCGGGATGCCGTCCTCGTAATGCAGCACGGCCGTAATGTCGGCATGATGGAACGGTTTGACGTGTTCGTGAAATATGCCGGCGTCTTGCGGCAGGCCTCTGATCCAGTCCAGTCGCTCCAAAATGCCAACCATGGTTCGGGGCTCCAGCATCACGTGATTGAACCGCGTGATTTCTTTCTCGTTCTCCTCGCCCGGCTCCAGCTTGTAGACACGCCGGGTAATTTGCTCAAACGGCGGGATCAATTCGTAATCGCCGAAGACTTCGCCCCAGGCCGATTTATCTTCGTCGCTAAGATCGGCGGCGTGGACAACACCCACCTTGGCATAGCTGTCGATGCTGGTGGCGTCGTCCTCGCGGTCCGCATAGTCTTGTTCCTCAGTCAGGCGGAAGGTACCGACGAGTTTGCCGCCGGCGTCGTACCCGCCCCAGAGCAGCGTCCGCGCCAGGTGCGTCATCAGCGGGTGCTTCACGATCAAGCGTTCAAAGTCGGCCGGTTTCCACCGGCGGCCGACAACCATGGCCTGTTCCAACCGCGGCACCTGGGTCTTGATCGTTTCCCGAAGCTGCTTCTTCATCAGCTTCCACTGGGCGACCGCGGCGCCTGCCTTCTCGGCGTCATCTTTCACGCCCGGCTTGGGCAGGTCGGCCCGTACCTTGCCGCTCTCATCCTTGACCATCGGCTTGAGGCCCGGCCCAAAAGCGAAGGTGAACTTGCGGGGACCAAAATCGAACTCGCGCCGGCCGCGCTCGTCGAGGCCGCAGTCGGGCACGATGCGGTCGGCCAGTTCCGCCGGCGACAGTCCCTGCTCTTTCGCAATCTCATTCATGAACAGCCGGGCTTTCTCCTTGAGCCCCTTGAACTTGAGCTTCAGCGCGATGCTGTTGAGCTGCATCAAAGCCGTATCGCTGCCCACCGCGCGGAGGCACTCCAGGCCGTACACGGCCCGGACGTGCTGGCTTTCGCCCGGCCACACCCTCAACAGCGGCGTGAGCTTGAGCACGCTGTCATCGCCGCCCAGAAAACCGATGGCGCCCAGGCACCATTTTTCCTTCGGCTCGCTGCCCGACTCCTGCCATCGTTCAAAGAGCCGCCAGGCGAAGGCGTCCAAGCTCTCGGGCTGGGCGAGGTTGCGCAGTTGCCGCAAGATCGGATGGGGATCGTCGAGCTTGCTGGCCCGGATGGTCTTGATGACCAGTTCCACGTGCTCATCGCCCAGGCGGCGGCCCTGCACCAGGATCGGCGGCAGCGCGGCCACTACCAGCCAATCGGGCAGCTTGGCGCGGTTCTTGGCTGGGGGCCGATCGTTGAATGCAGCGGCCAGTTCGGCCGGCAGCGTCGAGGCATCGTGCCGCTCGTATACAATTTCCCCGCGGTCCAGCACCAGGCGTCGGATCCGCTCGACCACGTTGGCCGCCTGGCCTTCCAACTGCTGCTCGATCACCTCAGCCCGGCCCAGCCGCTTTTGTTCGTTCAAGTACTCCACGGCAGCATCGGATATCTTGCCGCGTCCCTCGGCAGCCACCGGGATCACGCCGGCGATGGCGCTGCCAACAAACCGGTTGAGCCAGCCGCTGGCCACGGCTGGCGCCTTGGAGTTGAGCATCAAGTGCAGCATCGGCTCGGCGGCTTCCGGCGCATTGACCGACGAAGCAAACGTATCCACCAGAATCGCGGCGGCCGTCTTTTCCGGAGTCTCACACAGCATCTCCGCCAGGTAATCCAGTCCGGCCAATTCGGTCGTCGCCAGCCAATCTGCCACGTGATATTCGGTGTGGAACCACAGCCGCAATCGCTGCATATGGAACTTCACCAGCTCGGCCGAAGGCAGCCGCATCACGATCAACTGCGGCTGATGGAAGTAGTCAAGCCCCCGGGGATGGTCATAGAGCGATTCGTCCATGGCTTCGACCACATCGACCAGACGCGGGTGGCCAACAAAGGCCGCCAGGTGATACGCCACGTCGGGGCGCGTGGTGATCGCTTGCGGCCAGTTGTCCGGGCTGATGTCTCCCTCGACACGCTGGCGGATCGCTTCCGCATCGTCCTCGGTGAGGTAGGGAACGACAAAGTTGCGGAAGCCGTCCAGGACTTGCTGATTCAAGTAGAAAAGCTGCCTCTTGGGGCCCGTATTGATCACCGTTTCGTCGAGCATCACCTCGACGAGTTCCTCCAGCGCCAACAGCTTCGACAGCGGCAGCATGACCGCTTCCGACATGAACCGGCTGTTGTCGCGGAGCAGTTTCCCGGCTGCCAGGGGCGTGAGTTGCTTCAGCGGCTTGGCCGTCTCCAACTTGTGGATCAATTCGGCCGCCTTCATGCCCCAGCAGATGTTGGTCATGGCCTGCAGCCAGAACGCGGCTTCCTCGGCCGACATCGCCACGCTGAGCCCACACCGCGACCAGTCCGGCTGGGCATGATGGCTAGCTCGCACTTTCTTCAACCGCGCCAGGCATTCCTTGCGGTCGAACGGTGCAGGCTCGGGCCGCGGGAGCGGAGGCAACTTTTTCCACGTGGCAGCGTATTGGGCCACGGGATCGATGTTCAGTTCACGGCATACTTCCAGAACGACTTGCGGTTCATCCTGCGACTTGGGGTCGAGCGTGGTAGCCACGGCGAAGGCCTCCAACACGATCAAGTACGAAAACAAGCGACTGCCCAAGCGCTTGTTGAACCGGTCATGAGCCTGGCGAGATGTGAGGCCCCGGGGGAGCGGGAGCCGCAGAGGGCAGTTGCCCCGCCAGTGTAACACTGCCGCCCCGACGGGTCACCGAGTTAGGTCCAAGGTTGTTCCCCCGGGTCGGCGCTAACGAACGTGCTGGTTATACGGCCAGTCTCCGGTGCGGCCATGCCGGCAACGGTTGCTGCGCTCAACCGCCACCGCCTCCGCGGCCGATGTTACAGGGATGGACAGGCCGTGCCCACCAGGCATGGCGCCGTCATTGGCTTCCTCCCCTTTGCCCGCACCTCGTGCCAGAGTGAGTCTTTCATGGTTTCTCGCACGCGCCGTTCCCGCCCTGGCAGTCCTCGTGTGGCGTCGGCAGACGCTTCGGCGGGCCGGATTCGGCCCTCGCAGGTTCCGCGGCACCCCTGGATCGAGGGTTACGTGGATTATCTGCGGACCGAGTGCCACCTGGCCGACAATACGCTGGAAGCTTACCGGCGCGATATGCGGAGGTTCTACTACTGGCTGGGCAACCGCCAGCCTCAAAAGCTCACCATTCAGGAACTGGCGGAATATCCCGCCTGGCTGAATGAGCATGAGCGGCTGGCTTCGGCGAGCATCGCCCGGCACGTGGTTTCGCTCAAAATGTTCTACCGTTATTTGCAGCTTGAAGGCGTGGTGGCCAAGAACGTGGTGGAACTGTTGGGCAGCCCCAAGCTATGGCAGCGGGTGCCGCAGGTGCTTTCCCCGCAGGCTGTGGAGAAACTGTTCGATGCGCCGCGGAAGGACGAACCGCACTTCCGCCGCGATCGGGCCTTGCTCGAACTGCTATACGCCACCGGGTGCCGGGCCTCGGAGGTCGCTCAGATGCGGCTGTCCGATATCCACCTGGCCGACGGCTATTGCCGCTGCCGCGGCAAGGGCGACAAGGAACGGCTAGTGCCGCTTAGCCGCCGCGCCGCCGAACGCGTGCAGGAATATCTGGACCACGAACGGCCAATCCTCGCCGCCAAGGCCCCGCAATCCACGCCCTGGCTGATGCTCTCCAAGCGAGGACTGCGGCTGCGGCGGGAACGTATCTGGGAGTTGGTGAAAAAGTACGCCGCCAGGTCCGGTGCGCCGCCGGATGTCAGCCCTCACACGCTGCGGCACAGTTTCGCCACGCATCTGCTGGCCGGGGGCGCCGACCTGCGGCAGGTGCAAGAGATGCTGGGCCACGCGAGCATTGCCACCACCCAGCTTTACACACACGTAGACCCCACACGGCTGTTGGCCGTGCACCGGCAGTTCCACCCGCGCAGTTAGCCACCGGGGCCGCTCTGCGGACCACGTAAACCCGTTGGGGCACTTCCACCGGCCGCGAATAATGGGTGCGGCAATCTTTGCGGATTCAACGGTTATCCCTCGTTCCACCCGGATTGCGCCGGACCTGCGGGCTTGCGCCGCGCACAACACGGCGGCGCGGCTATGGATTACCTGCCTGGCGGGCTACCGTCTGCCGCGTTTGTTCGAAATCTTCTTCGGCTTTGCCGAAGGACTCAAAGGCCCTGGACACGGCCGGCATCAACGTGCGGATCAACGGATTGGCCGCATCGGCCATTTGGCGTTCTTCTTCGGCCAGCTTCTCGGCCGCTTGCGGTTGGCGAGAAAGCTCGGCCACGCGGTTGTAATACTGCACCAGGTCGCGGAGTGCTGCCTGGTTGACCGCTCCCAGCGCGAACCACTGGGCCAACTCGCTCAAATCCACGTCGTCCAATTCCGCCAGGCGCTCGGCCAGTCTGCCATCTCGGGACTGCTCCCAGAGCCAACCGCCAAACATATCGCGTTCGGCCAGGATCGTTTCAGCAAACGATGCCCGCTGGGGCAGGCTATCCATGGCAGCCCGTAGCGACCGGCACTGCCCCTGGTCCAATCGCGGCAGGATTTCGCGAACGGCCTGGTTGGCCTGGCGTTCGATGGCGAGCGATACCAGCGACTCGACGAGCACGCCGCGGATATGGCGCCCCAGGCGGTAGCAGGCCAGCACATCAGCCACGGCCCCGGGCGCATCGCCGGAGACGGCACGATGCCGGGCGCGGAGCAGCGCCAACCGCGCCAGGGTTCTGGCTTTCGACAGGTGTGGCAACAGGGTGGCCGGCCCGGCCGGTACCACTTGCCAGTCGCAATGCTCCATGGCCGCTGCGGCGTGCAGCAGCCGCAGCGCTGCGGCGCTGTCTTTGAGCAATTGGCGAAGGTCGTCCCGGCGCTGCTCATCGGTGAGCACATCCAGGCCGGCCGAGTCCATCAGCTTTAGCTGAGCTTCCTTCAACGGGGGCAGCACGGCGAAGGCTTGCCAATAGGCCAGGGCCGCGTTGGCGGCCGTCTGGTGCTCGGGCGGTGCCGCCTGGGGCTGGGCATAAACCGCCTGCTGGTCCACGCTCAGCCATGCCGCCACCAGCCAGGCTGCGATCCGGAGAACGCGCTCGCTCATGCAAAGATCCTTGGCACGGAAATGCCGCTCAAGAAATGTAAGCCACCTCGGGCAACCCGTTCAGCATGCGCGCTGTACCGGCAGAAGTCGAGGGAATCGCCATCCGCGCGATAGGGCCGGATCCATCGGCCGAACGATGATCGCATGTAGGAGCTTGCCAAGTGTCCGGCAGCAGCCGGACCTACGGGCTTGCGCCGCGCTGGTACACGCCGCGCATGGCTCTAGCGCGGCTTGCGCTTGGCCAGGCCCGTGCTGGTCTTCTTCTTGCTGGCGCTCACCTTGCGAACGGTCTTCTTTTTCGCCGGTTTGTCGGCTTTCTCGGCCTTGTCCGCCTTGGCGGACTTTGCGGCAGCGGTCTTCTTCTTGGCCGTCTTACGAGCGGGCTTGGCAGGTTCTTCCTTGGCTGCTTCTTTGGCTTCAGCCTCGGTTGCCGCGGCTTCCGCCTTGGCCTTGGCGCCGCGCTTGGGCAGCCGCTCCTTGGCGTCCTCGTTGATCTGAAGCAGCACCTTCTGCACGGCCGCCGAATTGGGGTTGGCCATGTAATCGACCGCTAGCTGGTGCAGCAGCGAGCCGAACTCCACGCCCTTGGTCTTGGTGATGGCGCGTTCCAGGCCCGGCACGGTCTGCTTGGCGGCTTCCGCCTCGGAGATGATGCCCAGCACCAGCAGGACATCGAGTGCGGCCTGGTCGATGGGGATGGAGTGCCCTCCCAAGGCGGACTGCACCACGTACGAGGCGACAAACGGCGTCATACCGTCGAAGCCCTGAAGCTTCTTCGTGGCCGCGCCCAGGTTTTCCTTGCGGAGCGATTCCAGGTCGAACTGGTAACGATCTTCAAACACCGCCTGCAATATCCGGCGGACGTTGCTGGCCGCGGTCTCGGCGTGGGGGTGCTTGGGTATGGCCTCGGCCAACTCGCCCACGGTGCAAACGCGAATCTCGTTCCAGTCAAAGAAGGTGTCGGCCAGGCTGGCAAACGCCCGATCCGCCACTTCATACGGGGCGTTCTCAAGGCAGCAGCCATACAAGATGGTGTCCAAGATCGAGCGCTGCGGCGGCGCCACTGGCTTGTAGCACTTCTTGAGAACCTTGTGGGCCTTGGTGATCAAGGCTGCGCGATTGGATGTCGCCATGCTGCGTTGAAAATCGAATGAATAAAGTTGAAATCCCAGTAAGACCGGCCGCGTTGGTTCTTCATCCACCCCGCAGGCTCGGGCCGGCCAAGCGGTGGGACGGCCCCCCCAATATGTTTTGTCGGGCGGGCGGCCGCTACGGCGAGCCGGGCGGTGCGTCCTCGCCGGCCTCGCCGCCGCCTTCGTTTATTTGATCCTGCTCAGCGGAGACGTCGTCAGCCGAACCATCGCCGGCCGAGTCGTCGGCATCGGTGTCATCCGCTTCCTGTTCGGCGTCTTCCGCGGGCGGAAGCACTTCCTTGAGCAGCCGCATCACCTCCAACGATTTCTTCACGCCTTCGTCGATGATGAACACCAGCTTGGGTGTGTAACGGGTCTCGATCCGCTGGGCGACCTTGGCTTGCAAGAACCCCGCGGCGCTGCGCAGGCCATGCAAGGTGAGGTTCTGCTTGGCTTCGTCGCCTCGGATGGAGACGTAGACCTTGGCCATCCGCATGTCTTCCATGACTTCCACGCGGGTCACGGTCACGTCGCGCACCCGCGGATCGTTCATCTCATACAGCACCGAGGTGGAGACGACTTCGCGGATAGCACGGGCGGCTTTCAGTAGGCGGCGCGAGGGCATGGCTACCAGGAAGCTCCAGGAAAACAAGAGGGACGCATCGATCGCAGACAACTACCGAGGAGGGAAAAGGGCCGGCTGTGCGGCCGCGGCCCCCCTCGTCACGTTTACAGCTTCCGCGCCACTTCCTCCACCTTGTATGCCTCGAGCACGTCGCCCTCTTTGATGTCGTTGAAGCCTTCCAGGCGGATCCCGCACTCCAGGCCCTCGCGGACTTCGCGCACGTCGTCCTTCTCACGCTTCAGCGATGCCAGCGGATAGTCGCCGATGATGGTGTTGTCGCGAATCACGCGGAAGCGAGTTTGAGAATCGCTCTCGCGGCGGATCGTCCCCCGCACGACGCGACAGCCCGCAATCGTGCCAATCCGGCTGATCGTGTACACCCGCTGCACCAGGGCCACGCCCAGTTCCATCTCTTGCTTGTCGGGCTTGAGCATGCCTTCCAGGGCGGCGCGGAGGTCTTCGGTGATGCGGTAGATCACGTCGTACCGGCGAATCTGCACGCCCTTTTCCTTGCTGAGCGCCCGGGCACCTTCATCGGGCACCACGTTGAAGCCGATGATTACGGCGTCGGAGGCGTCGGCCAGGTAGACGTCGGCCTCGGTGATGCCACCCACCATGGCCTGGAGCACCTTGATCTGCACCTCGGGGTGCTCCAGCTTGGTGAACTCCTTGAGGATGGCTTCGATCGAGCCGCGCGCGTCGGCCCGAATGATCACGTTGAGCGTGCTGGCTTCTTCGTGCCCCGCTTCCAGCCGTTCCCGCAGGTTTTCCAGCGAGATGACCGGGCGCGTGCGGATCAGGTCCGTCTCGCGACTGGCCTGCATCCGGGTCTCGGCAATCTCCCGGGCCTGGGATACGTCCTCCAGCACGTAGAAGTGGTCGCCGGCGCCCGGCACCTCGTTGAGCCCCGTGATATTCACGGGCGTGGAGGGGCCGGCCGTTTCGTGGCGGACGTTGCCGCGGAGCGTGTCGTACATGGCCTTCACGCGGCCGTAGGCGGGGCCGCAGACCACCACGTCGCCCACCTTGAGCGTGCCCTTTTGTACCAGCACCTTGGCCACGACGCCGCGGCCCTCGTGGCGTTCGGCCTCCAGGCAGGTGCCGAAGGCGGGGCGCTCCGGATCGGCCTTGTACTCGTGCAGCTCGGCGATGGTGAGCAGGGTTTCGAGCAGCTCGTCGACGCCCTCGCCCGTCATCGCGCTACACTTGACCAGTTCCGTTTCACCGCCCCACTCGACCGGCAACAGCTCGTTGGCGGCCAACTGCTGCATGATGCGGTTGATGTCGGTGCCGGGCAAGTCGATCTTGTTCAGCGCCACGATGATCGGCACGCCAGCGGCGCGAGCGTGGCTGATGGCTTCCTCAGTCTGGGGCATCACGCCGTCGTCGGCTGCCACCACCAGTACGGCGATGTCGGTGACGTTCGCCCCGCGGGCCCGCATCTCGGTAAACGCTTCGTGGCCGGGCGTATCGACAAAGGCGATGGCGCGGCCATCCCGCTCCACGCGGTAAGCGCGGATATGCTGCGTGATACCGCCGGCTTCGCCTTTTACCACGTGGGTTCCGATGATCCGGTCCAGCAGCGAGGTCTTCCCGTGATCGACGTGGCCCAGGAAAGTGACGACCGGCGGCCGCGGCTGCAGCTTCTCGGGATCGTCTTCCTGCTCGAATTGCGCGGCCAGTTGTTCCTCGGGATCGACCGGCTGCTTGAAATCGACTTCCATCCCAAACTCGGCGGCGAGCAACTCGGCCATCTCGGCATCGAGCTCGGCGTTGATGTTGCTCATGGTGCCAAGCTGGAGCAGTTTGCCCAGCACCCGGGAGGCTGGAATGCCCAGTGCTTCGGAAAATTCGCGAACCGTGCAGGGCAGTTGCACGACGACGTTTCCTTTACGGGGTGCGGCCGTACTCACCCCCGGACGCTTGGGACCTCGGCGCCGCGAGTAGGAGGTGCGAACCGATTCGCCCTCTTCATCGCCGCGAGGCGGCTGCCGGCGGCGGCGTTTTTGCTTTCGGACTTCCCGCGAGATGGGACTGCCGTCTTCCACCTCGGCCGGGGCTCCGCCGCGACCGCGACCGCGGCCGGGCGTTTGCTCGTCGACCCGGGCGACGCCGCCCTGTTCGGATTTCTTCTTCCGTTCCTCAAGCTGCCGCACGCGCTCTTTCAGCGCCGAGGCGCCGCCGGTGCCCGTCTTGGCCGAGCGGATCGCGTCCAGCGGCAGGCGGATTTCCGGCTTCTGCGGGGCCGGTTCTTCGGCCGCGGCCGGCTTGGGGGGCTGCTTGGCTTCGGGAATGGCCGCCGCGCGGATGACCGGGCCGGCCGGGGCTTTGCTCCCGCCCTTGGATTTCTTGCCTTCGCCGCTGCGCTGCGGGCGGGCCGTGAGCGTCCGCACCTTGCCGAAGCGGGCCGAGGAAAGATCGGGGCGTTGCGGCGGAGCCATGCCGCGCTGCAGGTCAGCCGAAGCAGCGGCGGGCATGCGCTGCGGTTCGGGAGCCGGCTCGGCCGCGGGGGCCTGGGGAGCCTCAGGGGGAGCTTGGGACGGTTGCGGCGGGGCAGGCGATTCAGGAGGCGCAGCCGTGGAAGGTTCCGGCGTCTGCGGTTCGGGCGGCGCGGTCGGCCGGCGGCGCGGCTGACTGGGCAGCGTGCGGATCGGCCGGTTGGCCGTGCTGGTGGTGGTTGGCGGCTTAGGTGCCGCGGAACGCGGCCCGCCGCCCTTGAGATACGACCGGATCTTGGCGACCTCGTCGTCGGTCAGGCTGGCCAGGGCAGAACCTTTGCCCTGGATCCCAACTTTCGCACATAAATCGACCAGATCCTTGCTATCGAGATCAAGTTCTTTCGCTAACGCGTAAATCCGAACGGGCAATGCCAGCCCTCCTGTTCAACCTTTGCCAGCCAGTGCAGAAACGCGCCGCGACGGCTGGCGTTTGTAGTCCCAAACTCATTTCATGGTCAGCTCTCCTGCAAACGGCAGTCGATGTGAATTATGCGACTGCCGGGGGATGACGCCGCCCACCGGGGAGCAAGCCCTCATCAACTCGGCTCCGCCCCGGCACTATCTTCTGTTCCTTCTTTTCGGGCCGCAGCGGCCTCGGCGTCGTCGAACTCGCCGGCTTCAACAGCCTCCGCGCCCTCGGGCGCTTGAGAACCGCTTTCGGCCAGCTGGTCACCGGTAGCTTCCTCCGTGGCCGCGGCCTGCTCGCTACCTGCGGCGCCGCTATCCCCAGCGCCGCTCGTTTCATTGCTGCTTTCGGCCTCGGCTGCCGGGGCGTTCGTCCCGCCGGCGGCCTGGGCCGCTCGCTGAATCTGCTGCTGCTCGCGGTCGCGGCGGCGCTGCTCGGCAGCCGCCACTTCGGCTTCTTCAGCCCGCTTTTCCACTTCAGCGATAATAGCGTCGACCTGCTCGGCCGTCAGCCCTCCCATCTCCATCAGATCGTCGGGCTCGATGACAGACAGCTCATCGTACGACAAAAACCCTTCCCCGACCAGACGCTCGCTCAACTCCGGGGAGATGCCCGGAATGGAGCTGAAGCCGGCCACGGCGTGTTCGATCGACTCGGCCAGTTCTTCACTGGTCATGATGTCGATATCCCAGCCGCACAGCTTGCTGCCCAGCCGCACGTTCTGGCCCTTGCGGCCGATTGCCAGCGAAAGCTGGTCCTCGCGCACCAGGGCAATCGCCTTGCCGATCATGGGGCACAGGATGACCTCGTCGACCTCGGCCGGCTGCAGCGCATTGGGGATCAACACCTGCATATCGTCGCTCCAGCGGACGATGTCGATCCGCTCGCCCGCCAACTCGTCGACGATGTTCTTGATCCGATTGCCGCGGACCCCCACGCAGGCTCCCACGCAATCGACCCGCTGATCGGTGCTGGTCACGGCGACCTTGGTACGGTAGCCGGGCTCGCGGGCCATGGCTTTGATTTCGATGACGCCGTCGGCGATTTCGGGGATTTCCTGCTCGAACAGCCGCTGGACCAACTCCGGCCGGATGCGGCTGAGGATGATCTTCACGCGGCTGCCGGCCTTGCGGACTTCGAATATGGTAGCCCGCACCCGCTCGCTGAC
>CAZEEG010000100.1:0-20962 GCA_964511065.1 uncultured Pirellulales bacterium
TCCCCATCGCCAAGATCGCGGCCAAGCTGGCCGTCGGCTACCGGCTGCACGAACTACCCAACGACATCACCCGCGAAACCCAGGCCTGCTTCGAGCCATCCATCGACTACGTGGTGACCAAGATTCCACGGTTCACCTTCGAGAAGTTCCCCGATGCCGATGCCACGCTTACCACCCAGATGAAGAGCGTGGGCGAAACGATGGCGATCGGGCGCACGTTCAAGGAGTCGTTCCAGAAGGCGCTGCGAGGGCTGGAGATCGGCAGCTTTGGCCTGGGATGCGACGGCCGCGACCTCTGGGGAACCGAGTTCCAACCCACCGAAGACGATATCCGCGCCGCGGTCGCCACGCCCGGCGCCGATCGGCCGCTCTATTTGCGCTACGCCCTCAAGCACGGCATCAGCGTGGAGGAACTGTACGAGCTAAGCGGCATTGACCCCTGGTTCCTCGACAACCTGGCCGAAATCGTCGATATGGAGAACCGGTTGCGCGAAGTCGGCAGCCTGGAGGCCATGTCCGACGATCTGCTGCGGCAAGCCAAGCGGTTCGGCTTCTCCGATCGGCAACTGGCACACCTGCTCAATGTCGCCGAAGTCAACGTGCGGGCCGAGCGCAAGCGCCGAGGAATCGTGGCCACCTTCAAAGCCGTTGATACGTGCGCGGCCGAGTTCGAAGCCTATACGCCGTACTATTACTCCACCTACGAGGATGAAGACGAGACACCGCCCAAGGTGGAGGGCAAGAAACGGATCATGATCCTGGGCGGCGGCCCAAACCGCATTGGCCAAGGAATCGAATTCGACTATTGCTGTTGCCACGCCAGCTTTGCCCTCCGCGAGATGGGCATCGAGGCGATTATGGTCAACAGCAATCCCGAAACCGTGTCCACCGACTACGACACCAGCGATCTGCTGTTCTTCGAGCCACTGACGACCGAGGACGTGTTGAACATCGTCGATCGGGTTCAGCCCGATGGCGTGATCGTACAGTTTGGCGGACAGACCCCGCTGAACCTGGCGCGAGGGCTGGCGACGCACGGCGTGCCGATCATCGGCACTAGCGTCGATACCATCGAAGATGCCGAGGATCGCGAGAAATTCCAGCAACTGCTGTCCAGGCTCAACCTGCGGCAACCGGCCAACGGCATCGCCCGCACCATGGCCCAAGCTCGCGCCGAGGCGGCCAAGATCGGTTTTCCGGCCCTGGTGCGGCCGAGTTTCGTGCTGGGCGGCCGGGCCATGGAAATCTGCTACGACCAGGCCCAGCTTGAGAAGTTCGTGGCCGATGCGTTCCAGGCGGCACAGGGCCAACCGGTATTGATCGACCGGTTCCTGGAAGACGCCACGGAGGTGGACGTCGACGCCATCTCCGACGGGGTCGATACGATCATCGCCGGCGTGATGGAGCACATTGAAGAAGCGGGCGTCCATTCCGGCGACTCGGCTTGCGCCATCCCGCCTTACAGCCTGCCCGGTCCGATCGTGCAGGAAATCCGGGAAGCCACGCACAAACTGGCCAAAGCCCTGCAAGTAAAGGGGTTGATGAACATCCAGTTTGCGGTCAAGCGCGAAGACGATCGCCACAATGTCTACGTGCTGGAGGTGAACCCCAGGGCAAGCCGCACGGTACCGTTCGTGAGCAAGGCAACAGGACTGCCGGTGGCGAAGATCGCCGCGAAGGTCATGGCCGGCGTCTCGCTGGCCGAGCAGGGCGTCGTCCGCGACCCGATCCCCGCCGCGGTTTCCGTCAAGGAGAGTGTGTTCCCCTTCCGCAAGTTTACCGGCGTGGACATCGTGCTGGGGCCGGAAATGCGCTCGACCGGCGAAGTGATGGGCGTCAGCGAGCGGTTCTCCATCGCGTTTGCCAAGAGCCAACTGGCCGCCGGAGCGGGATTGCCCGAGACGGGCAATGTGTTCATCAGCGTTGCCGACCGGGCGAAGCCGTACATCATCGACGTGGCCCAGCGGCTCTCACGGTTGGGCTACAACCTGCTGGCAACGCCCGGCACTGGCCGGATGCTCCAAGAGGCGAATATTGAAGTCGTGCCCCTCAAGAAGCTCAAAGAGGGGCACCCCAACCTGCTTGATTACCTGGTCGACGGCCAGGTGCAGCTCATCATCAACACGCCCATGGGCAAGGGCGCCCGTACCGACGAAGGCCGCATCCGCGCGGCGGCCGTTGCCCACGGAGTACCCTGCATCACAACCGTCCAAGCCGCGCAGGCCACCGTCAAGGCGATGGAAGCGCTACGCGAGGAAGAAATGACCGTGCAGGCCCTGCAGGATCGTTTCGCGACGCCGCCCAAATAAGCAGCAGCGCGGAAACGACCACTCCAGGACAATGCCAGACCGCGTGCCAGCCTGAACGGTCGCGCAGGCGGCGGAAGGATGCCGACCGCCTGGCAGGCTGCGTGCCGATGCCCTGCCGCGCCTCGGGTGGCTGCCTGGACCGGCCGCTGGCCCGGGCCCGTGGCCGGCCATTCTCACACCAGTCGGCTGAGTTCTTCTTCCTGGCTGCCGCCACCGCCGCCGTGACTGTCGCGCTTGCGGAGGTACAACTTGATGGGCACCTCGCCAAACACCAGTTCGTCGCGGAAGACCCCCAGCAGGTAACGGCGGTAAGTATCGTCAAATGCCGCCGGGTTGTTGCAAAACAGCACGATCGTAGGCGGTTGCACGCCGACCTGGGTGGTGAAGAAAATCTTGGGAGTGCGGCCCTTGCGAATGGGCGGCGGGTTCTTCTCCACGGCCGCCTGCACCAGGCGGTTTAACTCGGCGGTGGGCACCCGCGTGCGCGATTGTTTGAACAGCATCTGAGAATGGTTCAACAGCGCTTTGACGTTCTTGCCCGTCTGGCCCGTGATGAACGCGATCGGCACGTGCCACATCGTCCGGAACGTGTCGCGCAAGTAGTGAACCCACTTTTCGGTGAAAGTCTGCCCGGCCAGCAGATCCCATTTATTCACCACGAAAATGCACGGTTTGAACTGCTCGGCGATGTAGTTGGCCAGTTGCTTGTCAACCCGGCTGATGGTTTCCTTGGCATCGAAGAACAGCAGCACGACATCCGCCCTGCGGATGCTCCGCTGGGCTCGGTGCAGGCTGTAGAACTCGATGTCGTCGGACATGGCCTTGTTCTTGGGCCGCAGGCCGGCGGTGTCGATGGCAATGAACTGCTTGCCATCGAGCTCAAACCGCACGTCGATGCTGTCGCGCGTGGTGCCCGGCACTTCGCTCACGATCACACGCTTGGCCTTGGCCAGCGTGTTGACAAACGTGCTCTTGCCGGTGTTGCGGCGGCCCACAATCGCCACCTTCATGGTGGGTTCGGCCACTTCCTGCTGGGTCTGGGAGAAATCCTGCTTGGGGAGGCGCTCCAGGATGTGGTGCATCAGCTCGTTCATGCCGCGGTTGTGTACGGTGCTGACCCGCACCAGCTTGCCGCGACCGAGCTTGTAGAACTCATCGGCCTGGGGAGCGAGGGCGTCGGTATCGGTCTTGTTGGCGACCAGGATCACCGGCACATCGACATACCGCAGCCGTTTGGCAACTTCTTCGTCCAGCGGCGTAAGCCCCGACTGCGTATCGACCACAAACAGGATGACATCGGCCGATTGCAGGGCCGCCTCGATCTGCTCTTCGACTTCAGCGGTGAGGTTATCGACATCCTCGATCCCCATTCCGCCGGTATCCACCAGTTCAAAGAAATACCGGTCGCGAACACAGACCAGGTAGGACAGGCGATCGCGGGTTACGCCCGCCTGGTCGTTGACAATCGCCAAGCGCCGACCGATCAGCCAGTTGAACAGGCTGGACTTTCCGACATTGGGTCGGCCTACGATGACGACTTGTGGGACTCCCATAACTCGCTCTCAAGTGAGCCTTACCCGGGGGGAAAAGGCCACGCGCTGGCGGCCCAAACCCGGGAAGACCATCCATTCTGACATTGTTTCTGTATCCCCATAATACGGTACCGGGGCAGTTGCGGACAGCGGGGGCCACCGGTGCCGCCAGCGTTTCCGCCGTGGCTGGGCTTGGCCCTCCATGGCCGGGCTGGGCGCGAGCGGGGTCGTTCCATGGGGAGCGCTTAAGCAAGCTTCCGAAAAAATCCGGGGAAATTCGGCCGTGCTGGCCGCGCCGCATACGGGGCATCGCTTGGGCGTTTCAGCAAGTAACGTTGCGCCGTGCCGTCAGTTTCTTGTGGCTGTATCCGCGGGGTATCCTGGAATAGGCTTGCCTAAATGGATCGGTCAACCGCGGCATTTGGAAACATGAGGAGAATCCGGCAATCCTGAAAAATTGTGAACCCGTTGGATTTGGGCAGCCGTGGTGGATTAAAATGTACGGCAGAACACCCCACAACGGCGGATGGACACTCCCCCCTTCGACACCGGTGTTCAGGCCGGTCCCACTTCCAGCGAGGTTCCGCGTGACCAGCAACGGCCCCCTGCACGGCAAGCCCGAGCCGGCTGCCCCCGCTCCCGATGCCCGCCGATTTCGTGGCAAAGTCGTGCTGATCTCCGGTGTCGGCGACCGCGGAATTGGTAGCGGTATCGTGGAACGGGTAGCCCGCGAAGGCGCCACGCTGGCCCTGGGATGGTACGACCAGATTCCCCAACGCCTGCTCAAGAAACTCCAGCGCTGGCAGGTCGAATTCATCTGCCAGGAATGCGACGTTACCTGCACCGATTCGGTCGGCGGGTTTGTCCGCGCGGCCCGCGAGCGGTTCGGCACCATCGATGTGGTGGTCAATAACGCTGGTGTGGAGGTAGCTGAAAGGTTCGAGCAGTTGTCCGATGATGCCTGGCAACGCCAATTGGATGTCAATCTGAGTGGCGCGATGCGATTGACCAGGGCCGCCCTGCCGCATCTCTCCTCGCCCGGCGGCGTGATTATCGGGATCGCCTCGACCCTGGCCTTGGCTGGCTGCCCTGGCTTCCCGGCCTACGGTGCAAGTAAGGCCGGATTGATGTCCATGATGCAGGGGCTCGCCGTTGAACTGGCGCCCCGGGGCATCCGCACCGCTTGCGTAGCGCCCGCCCTGGTGCCCACGCCGATGACGGCCCACCACATCTCTCGGATGGAAGGCAAAGTTGATCCGAAAATGATGGAGGCCTCACACCCGCTAGGGATGGGCTCGCCGCACGACGTCGCCGCCGCGGTAGCATTCCTGGCTTCCGATGACGCCCGCTGGATCACCGGCGTCACATTGCCGCTGGGATGGGTGGCCAATTACTGGTTGCCCATGGATGAATTTCTGTCGGGCTATGAACACACCAGCGAAACGGGGCAGGAGCAAGCGGCCGCTGCGCCGTTGAATGGCGTCCCGGTGGTCACCAACAACCATCAAGAGTTCAACCGCCCCTGATTGGCATCGGCCATCCCAACGCTTACACGGCCCGCTGCGCGGACCGCCGTATTTGCCTTGCGCCGCATCCAAGTGTCCATGGCGCCGCCGATGGCGGGGTACAACTCACCCCCTGCGTGGTACACTTGATAGGCGCCTTGGCCGCCGCACATGGCAACTGGGCACCAACCACACTCGGTAAAATCCGTGGAAACACTACCGCCGAGCGAATCGGCGCCGGTCGAGAGGGCAGGATGCTTGCCAGCCCGGGGGGGACGACGATGCGCTACACCATTCGGGATTTGCGCCGGATGTGGAAACCGCACAAGGAGCGGCTCAACGGCAGCGCAAAGGACCACGCGACCAATATCCGCTTTCATCGGTCGTGCAGTTGGCTGCAGCGCGCCGAGAGCGCCCTGGAATCGGACGACCTGGATGTCGCCTTGCTGAGCCAATGGGTGGCCTTCAACGCCCTCTATGGCCAATGGGACGACGTAAAGCGTGAGCCGCTGCCGGATCAGCAGTCGTGGCGAGCCTTCCTGGGGCGAATCATTGAACTGGATCGGGAACGTTTCATCGGCAAGACCCTGGAAGCCAACCGGGGCCTGGTGATGTCCGTCTTTCGAAACAAGTTCCTCAGCCGGAACTTCTGGCAGGCCCCCTCCGAAATCGGCGATCCCAAGACTGCCAAAATCGTCCGCTGCGCCCAGACCTGGTATCGCGACCGGCATTGGCGCCGCATCCTCTATTCACTGCTTGAGCGAATCTACTTTCTGCGCTGCCAGCTCGTCCATGGTGCGGCGACCTACGAAAGCAAGCTCAATCGTACGGCCCTCAAGTATTGCAGCCTGTCCATGGATCAAATGGTTCGCTCGTTCTTGTACGTGCTGATCCAGGACGGGGCGGACGAAGACTGGGGACGGATGTGCTATCCACCCATCTGGAACGATCCAAAATCGCGCTGAGCCGCGAAGCCTCTCGGGGATCCGGCCATCTGCCAGGGTTGCGGCCAAGAACGCGACTGCCTCCGCGCTGTCGCCGTGACCGCCGCTTCACACTTCGGCCACGGCCCGCCCGTTTCGCTGCAGGATCGTGGCATACAAGAATTCGTCCAGCCCTCGGCCTTGCCATAGCTCGCCAAGGTTGCGCGTCGCCACGCCCGTGCGCTGGTCCTTGGCATGCTGCTGTGGGCGAAGCGTATACTTGCGGCGGATGCTCTCGTGGTCGCCGCTGGTGGTTTCGTTTTCCAGGTAACGCACGGCGTGAATCTCCGCCCGCAGCCAGTCGGTCAGCAGTTCGGCCGATCGCGCCGGCGGCAGGTCGCTGCGGCCGGCCACGGCCACGTGGCTCGGCAGGTGCGTGACGGTTACGTGCGACTTGTACAGCTTGCAGCGGAGGCCCTTGCCCTGCGATTTCTTTCGAACGATGTCAAGCTCTGAAGCGTTGAACTTGAGCATGTCGTCGTCCACGGCCGGTAGCACGCGAACCTTGGCGAGCCTTGAAAGCCGCGGGGATTGCGAAGTACGGTTGTACAGAAACTCATGAATCCCTTCCTCGCCTTGCAGGATGCCGTACACGGCCACGCCTTCGATCATCAACGTGATCTGCCGCGTGATCTTGGGGCCGAACAGTTCTTCGTGCAGCACAGTGACCTCGAACCCTTTGGCCTCGGCCCACTGGCGGTACATATCGGCCAGTTTGCCGATGAGGTCGTCCTCTTGCGGCTCGTCCAAGGCCGACAGCACCACGAACGCATCGCAATGTTCCAACTCGCCCTGGCATTCCATGCTGTAGCGCAGCAGTTCCGCATGCTGCTGCATCTCGTGAATCTGCTGGGCCAACCGGCTGAGGTCCTCGACCCTGGGCTTTCCATTGGCTAGCGCATCCTGCAACTTGCGGGTCCGGTCGAACACCCGCGAGGTGGCATCCAGCAGCCGCTCACTGCGGTAAATTTCACCCAACACGACCCGGGCCTGGTCGGGCTGATCCCAAAAATCAACCCGCGAGGTTTGCTTCATGAGCAGGCCGCGCCGTTCGCGAAGCATGCTTTCGTTGCAAAGCCGTTCAAGCGATTGGACCAACTCGTTCAGACGCTCCATGCGTACTTCAAGGTCTGACCGCTTGAGCTTCACGCGGCGGGAGCTTGCCGGATCGACGATTTTCACCCCCTGGGTGACAACGTCGGCAGTGCGGGCCCGCCGGTCTTGAACGATCTTCACCTGAATCCGGTTCCGGGCCGAGATCAGCCGCAGCAGTGCGCCGTGCCCCTCGGGCCCCAGCTTCACGATTTGCCGCGCGATCGGGATCAAGGCCAAGCGCTCGACGGCACGCTTCAGCGGCCGCGCACCGTACAACGGACTGAAACCTTCCTGCAACAGGATATCGATCACGCCGGGATCAACGTCCACCCTGAGCTTGCGGCGGGTGATGCCGTGCCGCAGAAGCACCTGCCCCAGTTCGCGCTGGGCCAAGGTCCGCATGTGTTCGCGTTTCAACGGTTGGAACACCACCACGCGATCGATCCGGTTGACGAATTCCGGCCGGAAAAATTCGGCAATCTCCGCGCGGATGCGGCTCTCCAAGTCGTCGGGCTCGTCGGCCGAAAAGCCAAAGCTGGATCGTTCATCGGCCAGGTTGCTGCCCAGGTTCGAAGTCATCACCACCAGTGTCTGCGTAAAGTCGGTGGTATTGCCTTGCGCATCGCTCAAGCGGCCGTCGTCGAACAGTTGCAACAGCAAGTCGAAGATGTTGTTGTGCGCCTTCTCAATCTCATCCAACAGGATCAGCGAAAATGGCTGTTGCTTGACGCGGTTCAACAGGCTGCCGGTTTGCACGAACGAATTCCGGGGATCGTTGGGACCGATCAGCTTCTCGAACGAGTGATAATCCTTGAACTCCGACATATCGAACCGGATCATCCGATCGGGACTGCCGAAAATGTACTCGGCCAGCGCCTTGGCCAATTCGGTCTTGCCGACCCCAGTGGGGCCGACAAAAAACAGCACGCTCATCGGTTTGCTGGGATCGGTCACACCGGCCTTAATCAGCGTGATGACGTCGGTTACGGTGCCGATGGCTTCCGCCTGCCCCAGCACCCGCGAATCGAAAAACTGCTGCAATTCCCCCAGTTCCAGCTTGCGGGTGTCGTCCAGCAGCAAGCCGGGAATGCCGGTGAACGATTCCAAGGCCTGGACCACATCCTCGTGACCCAGGGTATGTTCCTGCGCCTGGAGTTCGGCCAGTTCGCCATCGGCGTGAGCGGCCTCGTTGAAATGCTGCGAGACCATGTGATCCAAAAGACGCAACGCGCCGCCAGGTGGCGATACACCCGGGTAATACAGCCTGCCATACTCCAACAGGGCTCCCAGCACTTCCCCCGTAAAGTGGAGGTTCATTCCCTGGGAGGCATACTGCTGGGCGGTTCGGTCGGCCACCGCGGCCACCACCTGCTTCACCTGGCGGTCGTCCAGGGGGCGCAACTGGTAAACCGTGAACAGCTTCTTGAAGGTAGGGTTGGGTTCGATGCCGCGGCGGAACTGCTCGGGCGTGCATTCGCCGATCAACACCAGGTCGCCGCTCTCCGCGTAGGGCGTGAGAAAGTCGGCGATGTTCATGTCGTCCTTGGACGTCTTGCCGGCATCAGGCGCCGCAAAGATGTCGGTGAAGAAAATAGCCACCCGGTGCGTACGATTGCAGTTATGCACCAGGTCGCGCAGTTTGCGCTCCAGCGTGCCGATCACACTGCACCCGGCCAGCAGGTAGCCCGACGACGTTTCCAGCACCATCCATGGGTCTTCCTCCCGGCGTGCCAAACGCCGAAACAGTTCGCGCAAGATAGCCGTCTTGCCGCAACCCGAGGGCCCCACCAGCATGAACGAATTGTTGACCGGCCCGGTGAGATGGCGTTCGAGTTGCTCCAGTTCCCGATCGCGCCCAAAGGCCAGTGGCGTCGTCTGCATGACCAGCGAGGTGCTGGGAACCTTGCCAAAGGTTTCCAAGACGCGCACCCGTTCCGGGTCAAACTCAAACGGTGCGGAATCCATATCGAAACGGGCTCCGAGATTAGCGCAATACACAGACCGCGCCTGCAGGTGGTCGCACGGACAATCCTTGAGACAGCGCATCCTCAAGACAGCGCATCCTCAAGACAGCGCATTCTCAAGACCGTGCAACTGCCAGCGGTGGCAGCTACAAGCCTTCCATTATGGACGCCGCCCGCCCCACTTACCACATCTAGGGGTGAGGAGCCCCCGTTACCCCGTTCTGCCCCGTGCGCCTGCTGTCCATTGGATCGAAGCGGCCTCCGGTGGCAAAGCCGCATACTACACGGACGTGCGGGTATTCCGGCATTGCCTCGCTGCCATCAGACGACCGGTTCCCAACCCTGGCTGGTATAAAAGGCCAAGGCGGCTTCCCACCGTGCGTGGGTTTCCAACCACAGCCTGCGATAACCGGCCTCCCGGGCGGCCTGTTCCACGGTCCGCATCAGGAGCGCGCCGATACCGCGGCGGCGGTACTCGGGCAATACGGCCAACCGATGGATGACCGCAACCTGCCGGTCGCGGCCTTGCCGAATTCCCAGGCCCACGGTTCCAAGCGCGGCGTTGCCCGCCAGAATGGGTGCATCGGAACGCATGTTGCCCGTTGGTATGCCGTCTGTTGATAACTCGCCCTGCACTCGCGCGGCAGGCGGCGTGTGCCCGATGGCAAACCAGAGCCACGAGGGCTGCCAGCCTGCGCGGTCGAACAGTTCACGGCGAAGGTCAACTTCCGTGGGAGGCCGCACGGTGGTCGGCAGATTGGCGAGAGCGCGCCGCTGAATCTCCACCCAGCAGGCAACTTCGGCCGGACCACAACCGCTGACCAGTTCCACATCGCGCAACGAGTCCCCTGCCCCCTGGCTGCTGGACACCGGGCCAGTTAATGCCTTGGTCAAATGAACAATGGGAAGATCGGCGCGGTGCATCGGATTGCTGGAGGGGGTTGATCGTCCAAAACGGCCGTCCCTTGCCGCATCCGTGGCCAGCGTCCATCATACCTCAAAGGGGACGCCCCGGCGGTATGCCGCAAAGCGGCCGCACCATGGCAGGCCCCCCGGCAATACCATTCTTTCTTTAACGCTCAAGGAAGCCCGATAGATGTCGGTGGTTGTGCTAAGTTCCGATCTGGCGACGGGTTCTCAAATCCACGGGGCGGCCAAGGCTGCCGGAGTCCCTTGCGCAACGGCACTAGGGCCGGGGTCGCTGATGGAGAAGGCAACCGGCGCCAGGCTGGTGCTGATTGATCTCACGATGCCGCAGCTCGACGTGGCTGAAACGGTGCAAGCGCTCAAGGCGCTGCCAACGCCGCCGGCCATCGTGGCTTTTGGTCCTCACGTCCAAACCGTCCGGTTGCAAGCCGCCGCCGATGCAGGCTGCGATGCGGTGCTTACCCGGGGCCAGATGCATAGCCAGGCCGTCGCCCTGATTGAGCGTTACACGAAGTGACCGGGGCATAAGCGGCCGGGTGTTGCGGCGACTACTTCGCCTGCTGCTCCGGCTCGATCACTTCCACCACCTGCATGGCCTTTCGACCCTTGAACAGGCCCGGCAACGCGCGGAACTTGGGAATCCCTTCCACGTGGACCAGCAGCGGGGCGTTGCAATCCTGCTCGGTAGTGATGATATCGCCCACGCGCAGCCCGACCAGATCGCCGGTGGTGATCGTGGTTTGGGCCAGTTCGACACTGACCGAAAGCGGTGCGGCCCGCAGGTTACGGCTGATCTGGCGAACGTGCTCATCGTTGCGTTCGCGCCGCCCGTAACTCGTCCAGGTATTGGCCAGCAGTTTTCCGCCGATCCGCTCGATGGAGTTGAATGGGATGCAAAGGTTCATCATCCCCCGCACGTCGCCCAGCGTCAGTTCAAAACTGATCAGCACGACGACCTCGTTGGGCGGCACGATCTGGACCAGTTGGGCGTTGCTTTCGACGCGCTCGACGGCCAATTCCAGTTCGAGCACGTTTTCCCAGGCCCGCCGCAGTTCGTGAAGGAACAGGTCCGTAATCTTGCTGACCAGGCGCAGCTCAATGCCGGTCAACGGCCGGCGGGCGGGCGGGCCGCTTTCCTTGCCACCGCCCAACAGGCGGTCGATGATCGGGTAAAGAATCGAAGGGTTGATATCCAGGATCAAGTGCCCTTCCAGCGGCTTGGCCCGGACCAGGTTGAAGCAGGTGGGATTCTCCAGGCTGAAGATGAACTCACTATAGGTGAGTTGATCGACACTGGTGAGCTTCACCTCCAAGATGGTGCGCAGTAGTGCCGATAGCGCGGCGCCAAAGTTGCGGCCAAACCCTTCGTGCAGGGTCTGCAAGGCACGCATCTGTTCCTTGCCGACCCGCTCCGGACGTTTAAAGTCGTAGCTGGTGACCTTTTCGCGCAGACGGCCACCGCGATGGGACGGACTGGCGGGCACCGGTGCCGTATCGGCCGGGCGGTTGCTTCCCACGTCCAGCGCTGAAAGCAGACTTTCGACTTCCGATTGGCTCAGTACGTCGCCGGGCATCTCCGTATCCCCGGTAGGGTGCAACTTGTCGGTAATTCGTCCATGCCTCGCGAATGGGAGGAGGCGAGAGCGATTATCCCCCGCCTACGAGCGGACCTGGCCGCTGCCGTAAACTACGTACTTGTAGCTGGTCAGTTCCTTCAGACCGCAGGGACCGCGGGCGTGCAGTTTATCGGTGCTGATGCCGATCTCCGCCCCCAGGCCAAACTGCCCGCCATCGTTGAACCGGGTGCTGGCATTGACCATCACCGCAGAACTGTCGACGCGGACGGTAAACTCCCTGGCCGCATTGAGGTTCTGGGTAACGATGGCATCGGTATGGCCAGAACCGTAGCGATTGATGTGCGAAACGGCCTCGTCCAGCGAATCGACCACCTTGGCCGAGATTACCGCATCCAGAAATTCCGCCGCATAGTCTTCTTGGGTGGCGGGCTTGGCCGCGGAAACCAGGTCGCACACGCGATCATCGCCGCGAATCTCAATCCCCTGCTCAGAGAGGGCGGCAGCGATCGGCGGCAGGTGCGTTTGCGCCACGTCGGCATGAATCAACAGCGATTCGGCCGCGTTGCACACTCCCATCCGCTGGCACTTGGAGTTGACCACGATTTCCCGAGCCATTTCCAGCGGGGCATCGCGGTCGATATACACGTGGCAGTTGCCGGTGAAATGCTTGATGACCGGCATGGTGGCTTCCTCGACCACGCGGCGGATCAGGCCCTCACCACCGCGCGGGATCGCCACCGCAATGTACTGTTGCAACTTGAGAAAGTGCCCGACCGCGGCGCGATCGGTTGTATTGACCAGTTGCACGGCATCGCGTGGCAGTCCTGCGTCGTCCAAGGCCGCAGTTAACAGTTCAACAATGGCCTGGCTGGAGTGAGCGGCTTCCTTCCCACCGCGCAGAATGACCGGATTGCCGCTTTTCACGCACAAGGCGGCGGCATCGGCCGTGACGTTGGGACGCGATTCGTAGATGAAGAAAATCGGCCCCAGCGGCACCCGCACCTTGAGGATCTGTAAACCGTTGGGGCGGATCGAACTTTCGATGACTTCGCCAATCGGTTCCGGCAGCGCGGCGACTTCTTCCAGCCCTCGGGCAATGGCGTCCACGCGCTCGGGAGATAACCGGAGGCGGTCCACCTGGGCTGATGTCAGCCCATAACCGGGCGCGGCCTGCAAGTCTTTCTCGTTGGCGGCGAGGATGGCGTCGCACTGCTCGCGCAACAAGGCGGCACCGCGGCGCAGCCACTGCTCTTTCTGGGCGCCGGTCGCCTGGGCCAGGGCGTCCATCGAACGATGGGCCTTCTGGGCCATTTCCAGGCAGTACTGGTTGAGATCGGCGCTCGATGCAACAGCCATGCAATTCCCCGTGTTTTTCCGCGTCGAATGTCCCCCCGGACCGAAGCCCCATCCCTGCAGTATGGAACCGCCGGCAGGTACGGTCAACGCCCCCGGCTTCCCCCCCGCACGCGCAGCAATGCAATTGGTTGGACGAAGCCGTGGCGGTGCGGCAACGCTTCGGCAGGCTGTTCCGCCAGTTGCAACAGGGCACTGCGGCGCCGCAAGGTCGCGCGTGGCAAGCCGCTACTGGAAGCACGTTCGCGGGACGCTCCCAGCGCATGGGCCGCAAGGATTAAATCTTCATCCGGCTTCGCAGTTTCTCCAGCAATGCCAGGTACTTGTTGCGGAGGGTCAATGCGATCCACCCCAGGTAGGCATTGCCGCCCAGCGACACAAACAACATCAGCAGAGCCATGGTAAAGGGGAACCATTGGGCCTGGGTGCCCGACTTATCGCCCTCGGCCCCCGAATGGAAACTGGCCCGCGGCAGGTCGTCGCCCTCCAGAAACGGCTTGGGAACCTCGCTGGTGCCGCTCCCCTGCCGGGTGTTGCTGGCGACGCTATTGTTCCCAGGGGTATTTGCCGGCCAGTTGTTCTGGTTGTTGTTTGCGGCAGGCGGTTGATTGTAATTCGATGGCGGATTGTAGTTCGCCGGAGGCTGGTTGTTGTACGGGGGCTGCGGGTTGTAGTTGGCCGGGTTTTGATTGTTGGGATAATTGAAGTTCGCGGGCGGATTTCCAGGGGTGCCGTAGCCCGGCGGCATGGCGCTGTTGCCCGGCACCGCGGGGTTCTGGTTGTTCGTCGGCCAATTGATGTTGCTGCCGGCCGGTTGCCCGCTGTTACCCGCCTGATATCCAGTACCCGTTGTGGGTGAGTACGGCGGGTTTCCGGTTGTGGCGTTACCGGCAGGCGGGTTTTGAAAATTGCCCGCCGCGTCGCCCGTGTAGGGTCGGTCAAAGGGATGGCCGGCAAAGGGGTCGGTGGTGCCCGTGCCCGCGGTCGGTGTACTGGTACGGGGGTCGGTGGCGTACCTGCTGCCCGGAGCGGTGGTGCTGGTGGAACCCGTCCCCAGGCTTGTGCCAGTGCCCGAGTTGTAACCGTCGTTGGCGTTGTAACGATCGACGCTGTTATTGCGATCCGTGGCGTAAGGATTGCTCGACGAGAAGCGCGACGGCACAGGCGCGCCCAAGCCGGTCGCTGCTCCCAGTCGCGGATCGCTCACGCCAATGGTCCCGGTATCAGCGGGGAACGGATTGGTGTTGCGGTCGGCAAACCGGAGCCCGTCGCCGGCGTACGAATCCCCCGATGGTGAAGCGGGCAGTCTCGGCCCGTTGCCAGGGGCGGTTTGATGGCCGTCGATGGCGCCCGGGGCGCTCATCTCCGGCGGCGTGCCGATCCGAGGAACCGGCCCGGTACCGATGGTGATGCGGTAACGGCGGACATCGCGCAACTGCGGCGGCAAATCACTCACGATGTCCCGGCCCTGCTGCATGGCAGCCAAGGCTTCCGGCTCAATCTGAATGATGTACTCGTAGCCACCCCCTGCCAGGGGTTGCCAGCCAACGTCCACACCCGTGGCCGCGGCGGCGACCAACAGCAAGAGTCCATTCATGGGAAAGCTCCCGGCCAAGCAAAGTGCTTTGCTCAGGGGGCAGTTGGGCGAGTGCGGCCGGTCCGAGAACCGTGGGAAGGCCTCTGATCACCGCTGGGTAGCAGCCGCCATAACCCTACATACCTCCGTGCATTGCCCGCCATGATAGCCCCGCGCGACTGCTGAGAGAAGAGAGGTTGAGGAATCCGGCAAACCCGACCAGACGTTTCCCGGCGGTCACGGACCTGACGTGGTGGCCAGTTCGCCCCGGTGCCGGCCCGGCGTGCCAGCACCGGGGGCGACGGACAGCGTCGCCGGGCGCCACGGCAAAAAACCGCCGCCAATCCGGGGATTTTGTCCATCGCCGGCCGTGTTTGCCTGGCTGGCTGGGATCGAGCCTAACGCCAAGCGCAGCTACAATGGTCGATAGAAGCGCCGTCTCAGCCTGCTGGCAGGGCAGGCCGGACTTCACGCTCATCTGGTTTCGATTTTTGTCCCGCGAACGGTTGCGATGGCTTACCGGTTCCCACCATGCTGCCGCTGGAGGCCCTGGTTGCTGGCGCTGCTGGCAGTCGCCATGTTGCTGCCAGCGCAGGCTTGTCTCCGCGCCGCCGATAGCGAGGACGTGCGGTTTGTCACCGGCCTGCGCGAGCGCCGGCTGTATGCCTTGGCCGCCGCCTATTGCCAGCGGCGATTGCAATCGCCCGACTTGTCCCAGCAAGCCAGGGCCGAGTTGGTTGTGCAGCTTTCGCAGTCATTTGTGGAACACGCGCTCGATGCCAAGCCGTCTGATGCCATCGGGCTATGGCAACAAGCCATCGAAGAAACGCTGCAATACGCCAAGCAGTTCCCGGATTCGGCCTGGGGACTGGTCGTCCATACGCAAGCCGCCGTAGTGCTGGTGACGCGCGGCGAACTGCTTCGCCAACAGGCGGAAGTCACGGCCGATTCCGGCGCAGTCCTGAACGAAGCTCGGGGGTATCTGCGCACCGGCATCCGGCAATTCCGGACGATCGAAGACGAACTCAGCGAAGCGCTGCGGCAACTGCGCAATCCGCCGGAAGGTGCCCCCCGCCGCCCCGAGTTGCTGGCGCTCCAAAAGAACCTCCGCTTTTACCTCGCCCGAGCGTACATGAGCCAAGGGCAATGCTACGACCCGGAAACGCCCGATCGCGACAACGCGCTGCGCCAGGCTATCGAATTGCTGGAGGGTTTGGCGCGGCTGAATACGATTGATCCGTTGGCGTGGAAGGCCCGGCTCGATGAAGCCATCTGCCTGCGGCTGATGAAGGACTATGCCGGGGCGCTGCGCAAGCTCGATGCCCTGGCGACTGAGAATCCGCCGCCGGCCATTGCCCAGCAGGCCAATGCGCAGCGACTGCGCGTACTGCTGGCCAGCGAACAGCTTGCCGGCGCCAAGGTGCTGGTCGAACAGGCCGGCAGGCCGGAACCGGCCGATCCCGACTGGGATTTTGCCCTGCTGGAATACGGCTTAGCCCAGTGGTCGCAAGCGCACCAGGCCGGCCAAACCACGGAGGCCAGCCAATGGGAGCGGCTTTCGGCCCAGCAGGCCGAGCGCATCGAAACAACCCACGCGCCGTATTGGGCCCGCCGCGCCGAGGCCCTGTTGGCAAGCCGGATTCACTTGGGCGGCGGCTCCACCGATCTGGATTTGCAACTGCGCGCCGCCCAGGGATTCTACCGCGGGGGCCAATGGAAGGATGCCATCGCCGGCTACGAGAAAGCCGCAGCCATGGCCCGGGAACAAGGCCAGTCGAAGGCGGCATTCGATATCGAATATCTGGCCGCCGGAATCGAACACGAACAAAACCAACACGTGCCCGCCGCCACGCGGCTGCGCCGGTTGGCCCTGGCGATGCCCGACCATTCCAAGGCTGCCGAGGCACACCTGCTGGGCGTGTTTCACGCAGGGCAGGCTGTCAGGCACGGCGACCTGGCAGTAGACGAGTACGAACAGTTCGTACGCGAACATCTGAAGCATTGGCCGGGCGCCGACACCACCCCCCATGCCCAGATCTACCTGGGCAACCTGCTGGAGTACCACCGCGATTGGGAAGCGGCGGTCGAAGCATTTCGGAGCGTCCCCCACGATGCTCCCCAGTTTGCCGCGGCCGTTGCCGGGATGGAGCGGGCATACCGAGGCTGGATCGCCGCGCTCCAGGCCGCTGAAAAGCCCTACGACGCGACACTGCGCGCGGCTGCCGAGCAGTTCGAGCGGATTTTTCTGGGGGCCGAGTCGCAATGGCCTGCCACCTGGACACCAGCCCTGCGGACGGCCGCCCTGGCCGCGGCCAGATTACGGCTCCTTCAGTCGCCGCCCGACTTCAATCGGGCCGCCAGAATCTTGGACGTTGCCCGGCAAGGTCATCCTCCACCCGATGATGCCTGGTTGGCGGCGGCAACGGCCGAACAGGCGGTCGCACTGGCGGGCCTCGAACGGTTTGACGATGCGCAAACGCTGCTGACAGCGACCGACGCCCATCAACCGGTCAACCGTTTGGAACAACTCGTGCGACTGCAAGCGCTGGCCGACGATACTCAGGAGCCCCAGCGACGCCAACTCATTTCCAAGTTGACCCTCACCGGGCTGAAAGCCATCCAACCGGATCAACTGCCCGAGGCTGCCCGGCCGAATTACCGCCGATTATTGGCCGCGGCCACCGCCGGCAGCGGCAACGCGGCTGCCGCCATTCCCATGTTTGAACAACTGCTGGCCGAGAATCCCCGGGATGCCGAATTGCTGGAAGCCCTGGCCCAATGCCTGACGGCCAGCGACGATCCGCAGCGTTTGAAACAGGCCCAGGCTCGCTGGCGGGAGATCGAACGCAATAGTCGGCCGGGCACGCCGCTGTGGTTCCGCGCCAAGTACGGATTGGCCAGCACCTACGAAAAAATGGGCGACAAGGCATATGCTGCGAGGCTGGTCAAGGTGACGGCCGTGCTGCACCCTGAACTGGGTGGAACTGCCATGAAAGCCCGCTTCGACGCTCTGCTCAAGCGGTGCGGCGATTGATCGTCCCAGCAGGCACCACGCCAACTTGCTGAGTGTGATGCCATCGCTGGGTGTCGCCGCCTGCGATTACCCGCAACCCAAAACGGCCTTGCACTTCCAGCAGGAAATGCAAGGCCGTGCTACTTGGGTTTGGGCGAAGATGCGGAACCGGTGGCTGGACCGGCCTCGGCCTGCGCGTGCAGCGTTACTTCTTGATGCGAACGTGGAAGCCGGCCTGGTTGAGGGCCTTCACCACGTCGGCCGGCACAAAATTGCCTTCGACCACGCATTCGGTTTGCCGCGACTTGATACCGATGGCCTTGACCCCATCGACCTCCTTGCAGGCGTCTTCAACGGCATTGGCACAACCGGCACAGCAGTTATGCACGCCGACCAGCACAATCCGCTGGGCTTTCTCGCTGCTGGCTCCGCTATCATCGTCCAGCGCGTATTCTTTCTTGTCGGCGGTGCCGTGGAAGCCGGCATCTGCCATGGCCTTGGCGGCAGCCTTCAGCGTCTTGGCATCGGCGGCCGCGATGGTCACGGTACCGGCATTGGAATCGACCTTCACCGTGGCCCCGTCCACCTTGCCCACGGCGCCTTGAACTGCGCGGACACAGGCGCCGCAACACAGATGGACGTCGCTGTAGGTGGCCGATTCCTCGGCCTTCAGGGCGGCTCCCATAGAGAAAAAGGTCACAGCCAACAGGCTTGCAGCAATCCGTTTCATGGCATGTCTCCCCGAATGTTGAATGCGGTCGATGATTGTTTGGAGGGTTGTTCTGCGTCGGTACCAGCAGTCTAGCCCGCCGCACCGGACGCACTCGAATGTTCTGGCGGACGATGATTCACGGGATGCTGGTATGCGGAGAATCAGTCAGGCACCGGTCAGGTGACCTCCCGCGGGCCGTCACAGGCCAACTTACCGGCAGGATAGCCCCTGTGCGGGCCATTTGCACCTTTTTCTTTCGGAGAAAATTCTTGCCCAAATAGGGCATGGAAAGGCCCCTTCGGCACGGCGTGAGGCCGCTTGCAGCGTGGCAAACACGCGTTTGACGGCCAACTGCCCGCCCAGGCTGAACTCACCTTGCGCCGTGCAGACAAACATTGTTCGGCCCGGCCGCTTGAGTTAAACTCCAAACAAGTCATCTGTTTCGGCCCAATTCTCAGGGTCCGTGGGGGAGCGGCCGAGTCGTGCATACCGCTGTACACACCGCCGCGACTTCCTGAGATGGCGTTTGGCTCATCGCTCAGCGCAAGGGGAATCGCCATGCGATTGTGGGTAGCCAGCCTGGTGTGCGTCGTAGGTTCGGCCACTGCCGTTCTTGGCCAGCAAGAATCGCGATCGGAGTACGAACAACTCGATCGCGCCAAGCAGCTTTACGTGGCCGTGATGGAGGACGCCCGCAAAGAGTTGCTGGTGGCGCTCGAAGGACACGTGAAGAAAGTTGCCGAAACGGGCGACTTGGATGCCGTCCGCCAGGTTTTGGCAGCCAAGGAAAGCCTGGAAAAAAACGGTAACGTGCCGCTGGATTCGCCCGTTTTGGCTCCGGTGCTGGGCCCTTACCAGATGGTCCACGCCAAAGCCGCAGAGTCGCTCGTCAAATCGTACGAAGCGGCGATCCGCGAACTGACGCGGCAACTCAAGATCGAAGAAGCCACCGCGCTACAGGCCGAAATGAAGGCGTTCCAGCGCGGTGAATTGACGATCAAGTCCCGCGAACCTCAGCAGCAACAACCGCTCGACCCAATCCAGGAACGGTTGCTGCAAGCCAAGCAGGAATACGAGCAGGCGGTTGGCGGCGCCACCACGGTCGCTATTGGCCGCATGGAAGACCGCCTCAAGGAACTCCAGCGGCAAGGCAATACGGTCGCCGCAGACAAGGTGAAGGCCGAACTCCAGCAATGGGGCAACAACCTCGTCGGTGCCGAGTCCGACGATTCCGGCCTCCGCTCGGCCTTGGCGGCGTTTAACCGCGAAGTCACCGCGGCCGAACGGCGGCTCAACCTGGCCTACGCCCAGGCCATCAGCCAGGCCAAGCGCGAACGCAAAACCGAACTGGCCGAAGCCCTGGAACTGGATCGCGAAGACCGCGAGTTGAACCGCCCCGTCCCTGGCGATTCGCCCGGTTGGTTCCGCCTGTTCCGGTCCACCAATCCCAAGCACTGGAACACCAACCACCGCGCGCCGGGCGAGCGGGCCGTGACCGTGGACCAGGCGCCCGACGGCATGAAGTACCTGCGGATTCGCCTGATCGACAAGCAGAATTACGATGTCATTCTCCCGATGGAGAAATTCTACCTGGCGTACTCGTACCGGACCGATCGCTACACCTGGTACGGTGAGAACACCTTCGACGATGGCGCCTACCACCTGGGCATCACCAGTGGCAATTACCGCCTGGAACGCATGTCGCAACGCGGGGCCACGGCCATCGGCCCCCCGGAGGATCGGCCGCTGCTCTCGGGCTGGGGATTCGGGCATCGTTACCGCATCAACAACGGCCAAGGTTATTGCTGGCAGGGCCGAACTCTGCCCGGCCCGGTTTTGATCGAGATTTCGGTTTCGCCTGGCCCACTCAACGAGGCGGAGCAGAAAGCGCTGCTGGAACCGTAGGCCGAATCCCTGGTTGCAGCCGCAATGATCCCCCCCGCCCTTTTGAGAACGGGGCGGTACCCTCCTCGCACGAGTCGCAGTCTGGGTGCATAGTCGGGGCCGTTTAGCATCCACGCATATCGCGTCCACACCTCTAACGGCCGGTGGAACCGGCCCTACGTTCGCTGGTTCATCGCCGGTACCCGCCGAGCACGGGATGTGCGCTTCTCCTTCGATTCGCGGGCAGTGCAACTTTGCGCGCAACAGATCCGCGTTCCCTGTGCCAGGTGGATATATCCCCATGGTGCCAGGCGTTGCCATTTGTTTCGAGCAAGTAGCCGGAAGAATCTCCTCGGTGCCGTGACCTTCCCATCCGCTTGCCCCCCAAAAGGAGAAAGCGATGACCATGCGACTCTGGCACGCAAGTCGAATCACGGGCACCCGTACCGCGATGTGTCTGTTCTTCATGGGCGCTGCTCTGTTTGCGGTATCGCCCTGCCGCGCTCAAGGCCCCGCGCCCACCAGGCCCGAC
>CAZEEG010000101.1:0-20307 GCA_964511065.1 uncultured Pirellulales bacterium
GATAGCCCAGGTGATGAATCTGCCGCCGCAGGATGTTCATGCACAGGGCATGGATTGTGGAAATCTCGGGCTTCTCGCGGAACCGTTTGCCCAGCAGTTCGCCGGCACGCTGAGCCATTTCACTGGCCGCCTTGCGGGTGAACGTCACGGCGAGAATCTTGGCCGGCGGCGTACCATGCCGGATGAGGTTGGCAATGCGATGGGTAACGACCCGGGTCTTCCCGGTGCCGGCCCCGGCCAGAACGAGCAGCGGCCCGGCCAGCGTATTGACGGCTTCCTGTTGCGCGGGATTGAGCATAGGTGCAGACAAGTCGAATCGAGCAGCGAGAAACTTCCCAGGCAGAGCGTCGAACGGTCCTTACGTTCAACGCTGATTGCGCATGCACCACATGACACGGCGGCGCCACAAGCAATTGCCACCAAGTGCAAGTCTCAATGGCCGGTAGATGAAACGATTCATCTTACGAACCGGGGTGCCTTCCCACCAACCGCAATTTAGGGGCGGTGGTGCGGGGCAAGGCCCTCGTCGCGGGCGGGATTCGACTCTTCAGCAGCGGGGTCCAGCGCAGGTTCCGGCTGGCTGTTGGTGGATGATTCCTGCTGCACCGTTTCTTCCGCTTGCACGGTCGCCGGCAGGGCCTGGCGGGCTGGTTCAGAACGCAGGGCCGGGCTCTCCACCGCCTGCGGTTCGGCTGTCACCAGGGCGACAATCGTGTCCCCGGGCTTGGGCGGGTTCTTCTTGGTGCGTTCGGCCGTCCAGACGATCAATTGTCCTGAATCGGTGATGCGGAACAGCGGCCAAGCACTATCGCCATATTTTAAGAGGTAGTCGGAAAAGTCGAACGCTTCGGTCAATTGCGTCTTCTTGATTTGCCCACCCCGTTCGTACCGTTGCTCCAGGTTTTCGAAGGTGGCGTTCTCAGAGAACAGAATCCGGCTCTTGAGATGCTGGGGCTTTTCGCGTTTTTCGCTCCGTTCCGCGGCAGGTGCCAGTTGGTAGACCTCGGCCCTACCAAACACGTGCTGAAACTCCAGGGCCGCCAGGGTGTTCACTTCGTCGTTGGGCGTTACGGCAAGCAATCGTCCGATGCCGGCCAGATCGGCATTGGTATGGACGTATTCGGAGAGTACATCGCCGGCGAGGACCGGCAGGCCAAGCATCCGCGCGGCCGATTGATGGTGCCGGTTGGTATCGACCAGCAGCACGCGGAAATCCTCCTCGTGCAGGGCCTTGGCCACTTGCCGCACCCAGGGAGAAGCCCCCACGAACAGCACCCCCTGCGGCGAAGCTATCGCCAGCCCTAGCCACCGGGCTAAAGGCGGTGCCAACAGGCCATAAAAACCCACCGTACCGATGATGACCAAAAACGTAATCGGCACCATCTGCGCGGCACCCTCAGCCAGCGCGGGCACCTTCGACTGCAACTGCAAGGCGAAGACACTGGTCACCGCCACGGCCACGATCCCTCGCGGGGCCAGCATTGCCAGGAAGAGTTTCTCTTTGAAATCCAGGCCGGTACGCCACGTGGAAATGAACACCGCGGCTGGCCGCACCACAAACAACAATGCCGCCAGGAACAACAGGCCCGGGAAGCCGAGCCCGGTCAAGTCGCCCGGGCGCAACCGCGAAGCCAACACGATGAACAGGGCCGAAACCAGCAGCACGCCCAAATGTTCCTTGAACTCCATCACGTGCTTGACGGCCACGGTCCGCTGGTTGGCCAGGGCGACCCCCAGAATCGTCACGGCCACCAGCCCGCTCTCATGGGCCATGGCATTGGCCAGCGTGAAGGATCCCACCACCGCGGCCAGAAAGAAAGCCACGTGCAAGAAGTCGGGCACCCAGAACCGCTTGAGCGACTGGATCAGCAGGAAGGCCACGGCCAGCCCAATGAACGCGCCGATCAGGAACGTGGCAATCAGTTCTTGGGCCAGGATCGGCAGCACGCCGCGGATGGTGCCGTCGCTGGCACCGGTACTGTGAATGACAATCGCCTCAAACACCAACACGGCCAGGACCGCGCCGATCGGATCGTTGACGATTCCCTCCCATTTCACCACGGCACCGATGCGACCTGTGGGCCGAACCTGCCTCAGCAGCGGAGCAATCACCGTGGGGCCCGAAACTACCAGAATGGCCCCTTCCAATAGGCCAATTTGCCAGGGCACGCCCAGCAGCAAACAGGCGGTGGTCGCGCCCGCCCAAGTCACGAGGATGGCAACGGTCACCAGGCGGAAGACGGCGGTCTTGGTTTCGCTGATATCGCGGACGCGCAGCGACAAACCACCCTCGAACAGCACAACCGCGACCGCGAACGAGACGCCGGGAAAAAGCAGATCGTTGTCGATCAGTTGCGTGGGGTCGTGGCCAAAGGCCCTGGTCGCTTCGCCCAGCAGGAAACCAAATCCAATCAGCAGCAGCAGCGAGGGCAAACGGAGTCGCCACGCCAGCCACTGGGCACAAAAGCCCAGGGCAATCATGCTAGCCAAATAGATGTTCTGCGGACTCATGATCGGCCGAGATTCAGAAGGTCATTCAGGCAGGTTGTTTGGAACGTGATGGTAGACTGCGGGGAAAACTTTGAACAGGCGTAGGGGAGCGAGCGCTGCACGCCGGGTGCCAATGAGAGACCGGACGACCCCCTCGTCGTGGCTGCGGGTTTTTTTGGGGAAAATCGTCGTAAATGCCGGCTACATCGGCAACCGTGGCACCAAACCCTACCATGCGCTGCGATCCATCGGGGGGGCGCAGTCGCATGCGGAGTCAGTTTTTTTCTTGCGAGTTTTCACGCCTGTTTGCCCCTCGGCGGTACTGACCACGGCGGCTTCGCCTTAGCCGAACCGGCCGATCGCGTAGGGCTCGGGCTCCACCTCCGGCCGCGTTCCACAAACCAGGCTGGCAACCAGCTCGCCCGTAGCCGGGGCGAGTGTCACCCCCAGCATGTTGTGTCCCGCGGCGACAAACACGTTGTCGTAGCGTGGGGACCGGTCGATCACCGGCAGGCTGTCGTAGGTCATGGGCCGCCAGCCGAACCAGGGTTCGGCCGGGGCGTCGGCCGGGGGCGGCTGGACCAGAAAATCGCGGGCCGTCGATGTCAGCCAGTTCAACCGCCGCGGGGGAAGGCTACTGTCAAATCCGGCAAATTCCATAATCGACCCTATCCGCAACCCCTTCTCGAACGGGGTGAATACCACGCGACGTTCCGGCAGGATCACCGGGGTGTGGACCGGCGAGCGAGGCAATGCATAGGTGATGGAATAGCCCTTGCCGGGCTCCAGCGGTAGCCGAGCACCCAGAGTGCCGGCGAACCGGGCCGACCAGACACCGGCTGCCACCACAACGGCATTGGCCGTCCAGGTGCCCTGGGAAGTGGCCACGGCACGGACCGTTCGGCCGGGGCCCCTCCCGAGGACGCGGCCATCATCCCGCGGCGCAGATGGTTCGCCGGTCGCGCCTGAAGGGGATGCGCTACTGCTGGCGGCCACCAGCGTCGAATTCTGACCGCCGTGGGGTGCGGCGATCCATTCCACGAACTCGCAACGTTCGATGAACCGCACCCCTCGCTCGGCCAGTCGGGCTCGCCATGAGGAGAGCAGTTGATCGGGCCGAACCTGGGCATCGCCCGGGTAGTACCATCCGCCCGCCAGGCCGGGCTTCAAGCCCGGTTCGCGCTCGGCCAGGGTATCGCCTGCCAGGCGCTCGGCAGGCAGGTTGAAATGCTCGGTGAGCAGCCGGTTGGTGGCGGCATACGCTTCCATCGCTTCGGCCGAGGCAAATGCAAACAGCAGGCCGCGCGTGGCCCAACCGCTGTCGAGTTGCTCCTCGCGCATCAGCCGGTGATAGAGCGTGCGCGAACGCTCGAGCAACGGCTGCAGCGATCGCGCCGCAGCAAGCATGTCGCGCTCGTTGCAGCGCCGGCAGAAATTCCACATCCACCGCCAGAACTGCGGGGCAAACCGAGGCTTGATCCGCAGCGGTGAAGACGGCCGCAGCAGCGACTTCAGCCCTGCCGCAACCGCTCCAGGCTCGGCCAGCGGCAGCACGTGGCTGGGGCAGATCAAACCGCAATTGCCATGAGAACAACCGCCGCCGATGGTGCCTCGGTCGATAACCGTTACCTGCCTGCCTCGCTGCTGCAGATAATGCGCGCAGGCCAAGCCGATGATTCCGCCGCCAATCACCAGCACATCGGTTTCGCCGCCATCCATGTAGGTTGCTCGTTTCGGTTAGCAGGACTGCCGCTGGGCGTTTCGTAGGGAGGGTTGTAACTGGCCGGTTAAGCACCACCGCGGGACGGTCATCCGGCGCTCGCAACCAAGGTGGCCCCCCGACCAAGGCGCGCCCGATCGGCGACGTTCCACCCGATCAGCCAGGCCGAATGCCCCAGCAGAATGGGTCGGCTGGGTCCAGGGTGAGCGTGGCTTCGGCCGTGACGTACGCCGAGCCGGTGATCCTCGGGATGCATCGCTGCTGCTCGTCCAACGCGTAGCTTGCTTCGAACAGGCTCCCGATGATGCTTTGTTGCCGCCATGGCTGGCCGGGCTTCAATTTGCCGTCTGCGGCCAGGCAGGCCAGCTTGGCGCTGATGCCCGTTCCGCAGGGAGAACGATCGTAAGCACCGCCGGGACAGAGCACGAAATTGCGGGCATCGGCCGCGCCGGGCGGATCGGGCGGACCTATCAGTTCAATGTGGTTGATCTCGCTGCCATCGGTACCGGTAATATTCTGGATGGCCAGTTGCCGGCGAATCTCCCACGCGAATGCCGTCAACGCTTCGGTGCGCCGGGGACTCAGTTCCTGCCCATGATCGGAGCACAAGAAGAACCAGTTTCCTCCCCAGGCCACGTCGCCATGAACAGTGCGTCCGCTGGGCAGTGTAACTGCTACATCTGCCAGATGGCGGAAGGCGGGCACGTTTTCAACGGTGACCCGATTTTGGCCGTGGTATTCGGCTGTGACCACGCCGGCGGGCGTATCCAGTCGCAGGATGCCTGGTGCCAGCCCTTGCTTGTATGCCAGCGCAACCACCACGCCGATCGTGCCGTGGCCGCACATGTCGATCACGCCGACATTGTTGAAAAAGATCACGCCGGCGTCGCAGCCGGGCTCATGGGGCGGAACCAGCAGCGCGCCAACCAGCACGTCGCTGCCGCGAGGCTCGTTCACCACCGCCGAGCGAAACGCGTCGAATTCATCCCGCAATCGCCCCCGACGCTGCGGCAGGGGACCGGTGCCCAGGTGGGGGGCTCCCGCAATCACCACCCGGGTTGGCTCGCCGGCGGTGTGGGTGTCGATGATCTCGATGCGCTGGATGGCGTCCATGGTCGCAGCCGAAGAATGAATAGCGGTCACTGGCCCAATCGTTCGTCGATCAGCCGCTGCAGGTGCCGTACTTGTTCTTCGTTGACTTCAGCAATGGGGTGCTGAAGCAGCCATTGGGCGTCGTCTGCCGCGCCGTGGAGACGCTGCGTCTGGAAGCGGAGGACGGCCCGCATCCAGCGTTCCTGGCGCGGGTCGGGCTGCACCGCCACGAGCGCTTCGATGTAGCCCAACATCTGTTCGGCATCCTGCTGATCGCGGGCCAGCCCCAGCAGGTTATGCAGCATCCGCACCACGATCTCACGCTTGCTGACGGCATCGAGATATTCGTCTTTCCAGTCCAGCGCCGTCGTCTCGTGGACCTTTGCCTTGGCGTCCTCGATGGTCAGTGGCTTGCCGCGGTCGAACACGTCGATCAACTGCGGCTGGCCCTGTTCCGGCACGTGCTTCACGATGAAATGGCCCGGCAGGCCCACACCGCGCACCGGAATATCCAATCGCCGGGCTAGCTCCAGGTACAGCACGGAAAGCGTGATGGGCAGCCCTTCGCGATCGTCGAGCACCTCGTTCAGGTAGCTGTTGGAGCGGTGATAATAGTCGTTGCGGCTACCGTGAAACCCGTTCTCGTCGAACAGGTACCGGTTCAGCACCGCCAGTCGCGTGGCGTCGTCGCTATCGGCCGGGAACTTGCGACGGACTTCCTCGGCCCGACGATCCAGCTCCGCCAGATATGCGGCAACATCCACCTCAGGATTGTCCAGCCGTGCCACCAGCAGCGAGGCCCTGGCCAAATCGATAGAGTGCTCGGCTCCCTTGAGCGACTCGGCCAACTCCGCGCATACCTGCTGGCGATGCACGTCGATCGCCAGTTTGCGCAACTGTTCGGCTTGCCGTTCGAGCATCCGTGCGCGGTCGTTCAACGCCTCGGCCGTGTGCGCCTCCAGCGGTTCTAGCTGCCCGATCAATTGATCGACGGGTCCGCGGACGGGGATCTTCTCCAGGTTCTTGGCAATCCGCGCCACCAGTTCCTCGGAGGGCCGCTGGAGCTTGACCTCCTTACCGAGTTGGAACCGGCGGAACTCGGCCGACGTATCACGGAACTTCGCCAGGCCGGCCCCGCTGCCTTTGAGCCGGGCATCGCGCGATTCGATCACCTGTTGGCCGTTCACGTAGCACAGCAGCCGATCTTCTTCGACACGCACCTTCAACGAGTTCCACTCGCCCGGCAAGTAATGTTCGCTGGGCAACTCGGCCAGGATGGTCCAACTGAGGACATCGGGGCCATCAAACCGTGTCAGCCGCAGTTTGCCGCCCGAGGGATAAAAGCCGTAGTGGTTCTCGCCGTCGGCGGCAAAGATCAGTCCCGCCGCGCCCGCTTCGTCCTCCAGGCGGACATCGACGGCCACTTCGTAGGGACGTTCCGGGGCCGACTTGGCCGAGAGACAGAAGCTGCGGCCGCCAAAACCTTCGCCCAGCCCTTGGACCAGTATCCGGCCCGCCCGCTGCCGCCACTGGGCTCCCAGGGTGGGCGTCCATTCGGCCGGATCGAGTGTGCCAATGGTGAGCCAGCGCTGGATGGGCACCGGATTGGGTTTCTTCAGGAGCGACTTGAGGGCGTTGATTTCGACGGCGAAGCCCAGGTTCGCGGTCACCAGCGATTTCATCGTCAGCAGGCCGTGAACGCGGCCGTACATATCCAGCAGCGGCCCGCCGCTATTGCCCGGTTCGATCGGAATCGCCAGTTGGATCATCGGCTTGCCGTCCAACTCCCGGCGGCCTGAAACCACGCCGGCCACCACGCTATGCTCCAGTCCTTGTGGATTGCCGAGCGCCACGATCGGTTGGCCTTTTTCAAGCTGGTCGGAGTCGCCCAGTTCGAGCGAGGGCAGGTCCTTGGCGTCGATCCGGACGACGGCCAGGTCGAGGTTGGCATCGGATGCATGGACACTGGTGGCTTGAAACCGCCGGCCGTCGGCCAGTTGCACGTTGATCGGCCGGGCTTCACCGATCACATGAAGATTGGTGGCGATCAGGCCGTCGGGCGAAACCACAAATCCGCTCCCCAGCCCTCGGCGGCGGCCGTCGCGGCCCGTGTAGCTCATCACCACCACCGACTTCATGTACCTGGCAGCAATTTCCTGGGCCGTCATCGGGGCTTTGGCCGGCTCGGTTGGATGAGCCCGGCCGGCAGCCGCTGCGGGCGAGAGGGCCTCGGCTGGCGGCGCTTCCACGGGGGAATGGTCCGCTGGAACGACCGCCGCGCTATCGGCTTCGGCGGCCTTGGCTGGGGAACTCGCCATCGTGCACGCGGCGATCACCGCAGCCCCGCAGATCGTTCGCACCCATGCGGCTGGCATATCTGGCTCCCGGCGAGCAAAGGAGGGTGGTTACCAAGCTGCCAGGCCAACTTGCCGGAAACGCGCGGAGCGGCCCCCGGCAGGTTGAGAGCCTGACGATCCCCCATTGTTACGACCGCGCACCGTGCGACGCAACGCCATGGGGCTCCGGTGCCGCAATTTGCCTTTCCGCGGCAAAAGCTTACAGCGCCCCCCGGCGGTGCCAAGGGGTGCTGCCCGATCAGGAGATGGGCACGTGCGTCACTTCCAATTCTGGCAGGCGGACGATGGCCACAGAATGCTGACTGGTGCGGTACAAAGCTCCCGGGTTCAGGACCAGGGTCGGCCCCCGTCGTTCCAACCTTTGCTTATGCGTGTGTCCGTGGCACACCAGGTCGAAGCGGCCGGTTTCGATGGTTTCGGCCAGGCGTTTTTCGTCGTCGCCGTGCAGTATGGCGATGGAAACGCCGCCCAACTCCAACTCGGCAAAGCGACCGTGGTAATGTTGGCCGGCCTCTTCAATGGCCGCTTGCAGAAAGCGAGGGTAATCGACGTTGCCCAGGACAAAGTGCGTGGGCCAAGGAGCAAACAGCGGCACGATGTCTTCAGAGCCGATATCGCCGCAGTGCAGTACGGTTTGGACTTCAAGGCTTTCGAGCATCCGCACGGCAGCCATCGTGAAACCGGTGTGTCCGTGCGTATCGCTCACCACGCCTAGCAGCATGCGCGCTTTCTCCTGAAGTCAATGTACTGTGCGTCGAGGGATGGTATGGCACCGATCGAAAGCCCAACGAACCGCGCCGGCCTGGAAATCAAACGCGCATTCGCCGCGTGGGTATCAATAAATGCCGACTATCGTAAGATAATTGGGCCGCCGGGCAACCACAGCCGTTTGAAGATAGAAGCAGCCGGATTGATGGGGGCGCCGGTAAGGTCCGGTCGTCGCACGATCGGCGCCGTAAGCCTCCCGATTTCCAGCGCAATGGGCCGCATTGGGTCGGGTCGGGCCGAACGGGAGCGGACATCGACCGCGCAGGTGCCAATAGCAGTGTCGCTAGGGCAGATCGAGGAGCATCGCGAGGAGCCGACATGAATGAACGCATACGCTGGGCCGTAATCGGCTTGGGCCGATTTGGAGCGATCCATGCCGAGGTGCTGACGCAACTGCTCGATTGTGAATTGGTGGCCGTCTGTACGCGAAATGCGCAGCGGCTGGCAGAAGCCCAAGCGCGATTCTCCGGGGCAAAGGCGGTTAGCGATTACCGGCAGATTTTGGACGATCCGCAAATCGACGCCGTCAGCATCACCACCCACCTCAGCGACCATTACGAGGTTGCCTTGGCCGCCCTGGCTTCTGGCAAGCACGTGCTGCTGGAGAAACCGATGGCGGAAAACACCAGCCAGTGCCGTGAGATCGTGGCCGCCGCGCGCTCGGCCGCGGGCCAGTTCATGGTGGGGCACGTTTGCCGGTTCGATGCCCGGGTCACGCTGGCCTGCGACGCCATCCGGGCCGGCCGTATCGGCCGCATCTTTGCCATGCGCAGCAAGCGTAACCTGCCGGTGGCGCCCGGCCCGCTGCGGCTGGACAAGATTTCGGCCTTGCTGGGCGACGGCGTTCACGATGCCGACTTGATGATGTGGTTCATGAACGAAGCCCCCCAGCGCGTGTTCGGCCGCACGGTGCGCGTCGACCAGTTCCGGCATCCCGACGCCGGTTGGGCCATGCTGGAATTTGGACTGTCCGGCACGGACGCCACGGAGCAGCCTGCCGCGTTGGGCGTGGTCGAATCCAATTGGCGGCTTCCCGCCAACACGCCAACCACCATCGACGCCGTGCTGGAAGTTGTCGGCACCGAAGGCCAACTGACCATCGACTGCGGCCATGCCGGGCTGGAGATGGTGACAGCCGACGGCGTCCACCTGCCAGACACCCACTATTGGCCGCAGCAGCACGGCCGCAGGGTGGGGGCCCTGGTCAACGAGTTGTCGTATTTCGCGCGGTGCATCCGGGAGGATCGGACTCCGGAAGTGGTCACTCCGGAAGAAGCCGCCCGGGCCGTGGCGGTGATGGAAGCGGCTGAGCGATCGGCCGTTACCGGAAAGCCTGAGCCGGTTCATGCCCTGTAGTGCGGCGGTGATGGTGCAGCGCAGCCTGCGTGCCGGCTGTTCCCCTCTCTGCGCGAACGATACCCCCCAGTCCCAAGGGCACAGCTTGTGTCCTGCACCCATTTAACTTCTACGGAGCCTGCCAGGCCTATGCGCGCCAGCGGATCTCGCTCGTTTCACCATTCCAGGGATGCTGGGGATCGGTGGTCCGGGTTTCGAGCGTCATTCCATCGGCGCTGAGCCTGGCAATCGTCCAGCCGGTGGTCGATTTGCTCCGGCTGGCTACGTACGAGGTTGCCGGCAAGTTGAGAATGTGAATCTCCTGGTGTTTGCTGTAGCCGCGGTCGTGAATGTGCCCGTGAACATAAGCTTTGACATGCCGCCGCTTGACCAGCACGTCCCAAAGTTCCCTGGAATCGGTCAGGCCGCCGGGATAGTGCAGCGGGTCGCCGCCCAGGCGAGGATTGTGATGGGCCACCAGAATGGCCGGCTTGTCAGACCGCGCATCGAGCGCCTTGGTCAGCCAGGCCAATTGTTCAGGGCCAAGCGTGCCGGGCGTTACCATGGTTTCGTGCAGCGAGTCGAGCAGGAACAGATTGGCGTGCCGGGTTTCGATCATCGCCACGTGACGCGACTTAACCGGCGGCATCATCTGCCGCTGTTCACGCAGGACTTCGTAGAACACCTCGCGGTCGTCGTGGTTGCCTAGCGTAAGGTGCGTTTCAACGCCGGCTTTGGAGAGTGGTTCCAGCAGCTTGCCCAAGTGGTGATAATCGCCCGGCTGGCCATCGCGCAGGGCCAGGTCGCCGTTAATGACCACGCAGGCAGGCTTGCGTTTCCGCTCGACCAGTTCTGTGACTAACTGTCTCAAGTGCGAGGGCACCGGAGAATCCGCCGGTTGCTTCTCCCCGATGTGGGTATCGTTAGCGAAGTACACGATATCGCCATCGACGGCATCGTCACCGCGTGCCAGGGCCGGCCAGGTACAGACCGCCGCACCGGCGGCAGCCAGGAACGAACGGCGGCTTACGGCAGGCAGATGAATCGGCATGGTAGAACTCCTATGCGCAGGCGGGAAGCAGGATGGCAGATGCAGAATTTTCCCATCCATCATGGTCGATGGAGGCCGCCGGTGGTAGCGGAAAACGCGCCTCGGTACACGGGCGATACCTTGCCGCAAACGGCAATGCTCCTGACGCAGGACCGCTACGCTGAGGCGCCCTGTGTGGTCGCCCGCTAACGAAAAGAGATGCCCAGGCAACCGCGGACCGGATGGCGAACGTGCGCAGGCTGATCTGGCCGCCTGCAAGTGAGGCCGGCAGACCCGCATCGAACTGCGTCGCGGCAGGCGGTGGCGGGTGGTTCAGGGTTGCCTAAATGAGCAGGCCCCCCGGCAAGGCCAAAACCTCAATAACATAGCAACTTTCCAGCCAGATGTGTCAAAAGTTGGAACAACCGTTGCAGATGAGGCAGACTTTGTTAGGATGACCGTACCAAGCCATCAAGCGCCTTGGGGCAGGATCAGGCCGCCGACCGGCGGGTTCGATTTTCCGCAAGTCCTTGGCAAACTTTGGCTTGGTGTGTTGGTTCGAGGTACGCGAGTGCTTCAGCCCGTGGGGTTCCCTGCGGGGGGTGAGGTGGCTGGCGCATCGGACCGGCATCGATAACGATCCCAGCAAGAAATCGGCCTTTTGGAGTTGGTCCGGATGATGGATCTGCTGATCGTCATCTTGCAACAAGTGTATCGATTCTTCGCCTGGCGACTGCTGCCGCGGCGTCCTGTCCTGGTTCCGGTTGCCCGTCACTCGGCTACCGCTGGCCGCGTTGGCGGTCACGGATCGCTGGTGGCGGTACCTGCGGATGCGGGAACGGTGCGCGAACGCTTCGCCATGCTGATGGCACGCTTGGCAGGATATGATCCAGCGACATGGGGGGTACCCGCCCGGGGCGGGGATCCGCCAAGCGTCCGCGGCATTCTGTCCGCGGCGTTCACGCAAACCGGCGCCAACCTCCAACGGCGAATTGAATGGTACGGACGGCTGAGGTGACCTTTCGGTAATAACCCCCCTCGGTTGTTTTCGCTCCTCTCGCTCTTCTGCCTTGCTTCTTGCTGACTGACCCGGGAGTTCTTCCCGGGATTCAGGAGCGTTGTCGTTGCCTGTTCTCCGCTGCGTTTAAGGGATGGCTGCCGCTAGCCGTTTGGCCTCCCCTCCCGCTGGGCATACGCGCTCGCTTTTCATTAGCATCTCTACAGGGAGCATGCAGGTGCCCGAGGCAGTATTGCTGGCGGTAACCGCTGGGGATGTGATTACCGTCGCCGTGACGGCGACGGTGGCTGGCGGTTTGGCCGTCTTCCTGGTCAAGTTCTTGGACAAGCTCTACGAGCGCGACATCGAGTCCAAGAAGACCAAGATCCTGGAAGCCGCCGAGCGCGATGCCGAAAACATCCGCCGCGAAGCCGAATTGGAAATGAAAGAGCGGGCCATGCAAGCCCGCGCCGAAGGCGAGCGCGAACTGGCTAAGATCCGCGAAGAATTACACGTGCGCGAACGCGCGCTCGATAAACGACAAGACGCTGCCGACCAGTTGGCCGAGCAGCTACGACAGCAGCAGCGGATGGTGGAACGCAACCAGAAACGGCTCGAAGATCAAATCGCCGAGTACAAGGCCAGTAACGACGCCCTCCAGGCTACGCTGGCCGAACAGCGGCAAAAGCTGCACCAGATCAGTGGGTTGTCCAAGGACGATGCCACCAAGCGGTTGCTCAGCCTGCTGGACAACGAACTGCAGAACGAAGCTGGTGCGCTGATCATGAAACATGAGAAGCGGATCGCCGAAGTCTGCGATACCAAGGCTCGGGAAATGCTCATCGCGTCGATGCAGCGGTATGCCGCGGCCCACACGGCCGAAACCACCACCAGTACCGTTGATATTCCGAACGATGAGATGAAAGGCCGGATCATCGGCCGCGAAGGGCGCAACATCCGCGCCTTCGAAAAGGCTACCGGCGTGGATGTCATCATCGACGATACGCCGGGCGTGGTCATCGTGAGCGCATTCGACATGGTTCGCCGCGAGGTGGCCCGCATCGCCCTCAACAAGCTGATCACCGACGGTCGCATCCACCCTTCGCGCATCGAGGAGGTGGTGCAGGAAACGCAGGCCGAGATGGATGCCCTGCTCAAGAAGGAAGGCGAAAAGGCCGCCCAGGAGGCCGATGTCCAGGGCTTGCACGAACGGATCATCTACCTGCTGGGCCGGCTTAAGTTCCGCACCAGCTACAGCCAGAACGTGCTGCGGCACTCCATCGAAGTGGCCTACCTGACTGGCCTGATGGCCGACGAACTGGGGATGGACGCCCGGCTTGCGCGCCGCTGCGGCTTGCTGCACGATATCGGCAAGGCCGCCGACCATGAGGTCGATGGCGGCCACCCCAAGGTCGGTGCCGACCTGCTCAAGCGTTACGGTGAATCGCCCGAGGTCGTCCACGCGGCGCTGGGGCACCACGACGATCTGCGGATCGACTGTCCTTACACGGTGCTGGTGGCCTCGGCCGATGCGTGCAGTGCCTCGCGTCCTGGCGCACGCCGCGAAACGCTGGAACGGTACATCAAGCGGATGGAAGAACTGGAGTCCATCGCCACTGGGTTTCACGGCGTAGACCAGGCGTTTGCCATTCAGGCCGGTCGCGAAGTCCGCGTCCTGGCCAACGCCAAGCTCACCGACGATGCGGCCGCAGCCAAGATCTGCCGTGACATTGCCAAGGCATTTCAGGAACAGTTGACGTATCCCGGCGAAATCAAAGTGACGGTCGTGCGCGAATCCCGCTTCAGCGAGGTAGCGCACTAACGCCCGGCAACCCGCGGTGATGTTGCCGCGGCCGCCGAGCCAACCCTTTTCTCATGTGCCAAGGTCGGGTGCCGTGCGGATCCTGTTCATCGGCGATATCGTGGGCAAGCCGGGTCGCCAAATGGTGCAGCGGGCGGTGCCCGGCTTGATCCGCGAGCAGCAACTCGACCTGGTGATCGCCAACGCCGAGAACGCTGCGGCCGGTTCAGGCATCACCCCGGCCATTTACAAGGAGCTGATCGCCGCCGGGGTGGACTGTGTGACCTTGGGCGACCATATCTATCGCCGCCGCGAGATTTACACCGTCCTGAACCGCGAGCCCAACATCGTCAAGCCGGCGAACTTTCCTCCTGAAGCTCCCGGGAGGCCATTCGCCATCGTGCGGTCGCGGCAGGGCGTGGCCGTGGCCGTGATCAGCCTGTTGGGCCGGGTGTTCATGCGGCCGGTCGATTGTCCGTGGCAGGCCGCCGACCGCGTGTTGGCCGAACTTCCCCCGGAGGTCCAAGTGATCGTGGTGGACTTCCACGCGGAGGCCACCAGCGACAAACAACTGATGGCCCGCTATCTCGATGGCCGCGTGGCCGCCGTATTGGGCACCCACACCCACGTGCCTACCGCCGATGCCGCGGTACTGCCGGGCGGGACCGCCTTCCAGTGTGACGTCGGCATGACCGGGCCTTACGAGAGCATCATCGGCCGCCGCATCGATCGGGTGCTGGAAACCACGCGCACGTTCATGCCGACCCAATTTGAGGTGGCCACCGACGATGTCCGCCTGGGCGGCGCCATCGTCGAGGTGGACCCGACAACCGGCAAGGCTACCGCCATCGAGTCGATTCGAATCGACGAGGCCGAAGCAGCCCGGCTCCGTCAGAGCGCGCAGTAGCCGTCGGCTACAGCAGTCCCTGTTGCCGCAGCGCGGCGAAATCCATGGTGTAGGCCACGGCGATGTGCAGACAGGCGCCCCACCAGATGGAACGCGTTTTCAGGCTTAGAGTTCCCAGGACCACTCCCGCGATAACGGCGCCTAAGGTCTCCAGCAGCGGTTTCTGAAAATGGATCATCGTGTAGGGGATGGTCATCGCCAGAACGGCATAATAGCCCAACCGCCGCCGGGTTCCGTGGACCAGAAAGCCGCGGAAGAAAAACTCCAGGGCGAGGAACTGCAGGGCGTAGAACAGCTCCCAACAAGCCAATCCCGGCCAAAGGCGCTCGCCTTCGTGGAGGCGATAGAACGGGTACTTGGCTTGGAAGCCATCGGTGAACGACACGGCGGCCACGGCCGGCATCATGGCCAGCAGCATGGCACCGTAAACCCAGGCATGGTCCAACATTCCCCGCCATTGCAACCCGTACTCGCGGAGCGGACGCCCAATCAACAGCTTGATGGCCAGCACCGGAATAGCCACGTAGGCCACCAGGCAAGTGCCTGCCCAATGGGCAAGCCGCGTTAGCTCCGCGGTTTCCGGATGGGTACGCAGCGCTTGGAGTTGGTCGCCCGCCGAGAGGCCCAGCGCTTGCAGCCCTTGGATGATTGCCGCCAATCCCCCGCTGCCGCCCGCATAATTCAGAAAGGTGAGCGCCAGCGCCGCCGTAAGCAGCACCACGATGGTTTCGCGGTCGGCCCGCGGCACGGCCGGTTGGCAACCGGCTTGCGGTGCCGGCAGTTCCGCCATGCGGCGTTCCGCTTGGGCTTCAGCTTCCGCCTTATGGTAAGTTTGTACAAACAGGGCATACCAGGCTCGTTGAACGATGGGCAGCACCGGAGCCTCCCAGCTTTTTTTAAATAGCGGCGCAACAATCCACGGGGATTGAGCGGGTCGGTTGCGGTGGTGCCCTCGGTACAATGCCGCAGGCTCCGCCGTGCCGCTGTGCGTACCAGCGCAGTTCCCGGGTAGCAAGCGTTCGAGTTACCCTTTTGTGTGTTTACGGGCTGCCAGCCCGGCACCGCCGAGCTAGGATGCGGCTTGCAGAGACCGCAGCGGCTTGCGAGCCGCCAATTTTGGTGTTGTCAGTGCGTCTGGCTCTGCGTAAGGGGGGGCCACCAAGCGGCCATGCACGTTGAAGTTGAGCAGAAATTTCCCTTGGACGATCCGGCGGCGGTCGAGCGGCGGCTGATCGAGTTGGGGGCCGAGTTCGGGCCGGCGCAGCAACAGAGCGACCGCTATTTCAATCACCCGGCACACGATTTTGCCCAAACCGACGAAGCGTTACGGATACGCAGCGTGGGCGATGCGAACTTCATCACCTACAAAGGGCCGCGGCTCGATCAGGTTTCCAAGACCCGGCAGGAGATCGAACTGCCGCTGGATCATGGTCCGCAGCAGGCCCAGCGATACGCGGAACTACTGACGGCGCTGAAGTTTCGTGAGGTTGCCACGGTGACCAAGTCGCGGCGCGAAGCCGCAATTGCCTGGGACGGCGGTACCGTTGAGGTCATGCTCGACTGGGTCGAAGGATTGGGGGCATTTCTGGAATTGGAGATCGGCGCGTCCGAGGCCGAGGTCCCCGCCGCCACGGCTCGACTGCTATCGCTGGCGGCCGCCCTGGAGCTGGGCCAAAGCGAGCGCCGCAGCTATCTCGAACTGCTGTTACAGCAAGACCGTATGAAAAGCCAAGCCTGAGGAACGCTCACCGCGATGGCAGCATGTCGTGAACCGGGCCTTAGCACCTGCTAGCACGTTGATCCTCCCCAGGGAGGGTGTAGTTGCTTGCCCTGCGCGCGGGTTGCACTTATTCTGTACTTGACCCTCCCACCCCCTTTGACCCACCCAACTGCGATAAGCCGGAGTGCTTGCCCCATGAGACTTTTTTGCCGCCTCGCTGCGCTTTGCTGTTGGCTCGTTGTCGCTACCGGGACTGCAACGCTTGTGGCGGCGGACCCCTTGGACTGGCCGAATTGGCGTGGACCGAACCACAACGGCACCTCGCAAGAGACCGGCTTGATCGACTCCTGGGATCCTGAGACGGGCGAGAACGTCGTTTGGACTCGCAACGATCTGTCCGCGCGCAGCACGCCGATCGTGATGAACGGCAAGCTCTACATCCAAACGCGCGCCAACCCCGCTACCAAGATCGAAGGCGAACGCGTGGTGTGCCTCGATGCCGCCACGGGCAAGACCTTGTGGGAAAACACGTTCGGTGTGTATCTCTCCGACGTGCCAGATACCCGGGTGGGCTGGCCCAGCGTGACCGGTGATCCGGAAACCGGGAACGTCTACGCCCAGGGAGTGTGCGGCGTTTTCCTGTGCATCGACGGCGAAACCGGCAAGACGCTCTGGTCGCGCTCGATGCATGAGGAATTCGGCCTGCTGAGCACCTACGGTGGCCGTACCAATACCCCGGTGGTGTTTGAAGACTTGGTGATTGCCAGCGGCGTGATGATTGGCTGGCGCGAATTCGCGGTACCCGCCCATCGCTTTGTCGCGTTCGACAAGCGCACCGGCGAGGTCCGCTGGACCAACGGCACCGCGCTCAGCCCTCCGGATACCACGTACAGCATGCCGGTGATTTGCAAGTTGGCCGGCCAGGACGCGATGGTGTTTGGCTCGTCCGACGGCGGGGTGCATGCCTTCCAGCCGCGCACCGGTAAGGAAATTTGGAAGTATGGGTTCTCGCGGCGCGGCCTGAATGTAACCCCCACCGTTCACGATGGCGTGGTGTACATCGGCCACGGCGAAGAACAATGGAACGAGAACGACAATACGATGGGTTCGATTGTCGCCATCGATGGCACGCTGCGTGGCGACATCACGGCCAACGGCGCCAAGTGGCGGCACACGGAGGTGGTGGCCGGCCGCAGTTCGCCCCTGGTGATCGACGATAAGGTGTACCTGATCGACGACCGGGGCGGGTTGTGGATCTTCGACGCCGAAACCGGCAAGCAGCCCTTCCTCAAGGGCAGCCGCGCCCGCTACGACATGAAGGTGGGTCGCGGCATGTTCGGCAGCCCGCTCTACGCCGACGGCAAAATCTACCTCTGCACCACCTCTGGCGAATGGTGGATTTTGAAGCCCGATCCCAAAAAGGGGGTCGAGGTGGTGCAGCGGATGCTCCGGCTGAATACCGAAGTGAACGGTTCACCGATTGTGTCGCACGGCAAGATTTACCTGGCGACCGGCGATGCCATTTACTGCCTGGGCAAGAAGGATGCGACCGCTGCGCAGCAGGCGGCGGCCCGCGATTCGGGCGACGACACCAAACCCCAGGATCAGACTCCGGCCCACGTGCAGGTCAGCCCGGCCGATGTGCTGCTGGCACCGGGCCAGTCGCAGAAGTTTACCGTGCGGTTGTACAACGCGGCCGGTGAACTGCTGGGCGAGAGCAAGGCCGACTTCAGCGTGGACCGTGGCGGTAGCGTCAAGGCCGACGGCACCTACACGGCCGACAAGGATTACACGCACCAGGCCAGCGTCGTCACGGCCAAGGTGGGCGACCTTTCCGGTTCGGCCCGCATCCGCGTGATCGGCGATTTGCCGTGGTCGTTTGACTTTTCCGATGGCCGGGTGCCCGAGGTTTGGGTCGGCATGCGGAACCGGCATATCGTGGTCGATTTCGATCTCGTCACTTCGCTCCGTGCCAGCGATCACATGGCGCACGAGCTTTACCTGTACTTCTCCAAGGCGTTCCTGGACTCGGGCCGGTCGAGCCTGTCGTACACGGCCACCTCGCGGCCTACGCCGTTCCTGTCCATGTTGAAGTTCTTGAACCTGCATGGGCAGGTGAACACCCAGCCGGATGCGCAAAGCCGTTTGAACGACGCTTTGGACCGCCTGGTGCAAGAGAAGGTGCTGGCCAGCTACGAGTGGGTGGGTGAGGACGACGCCCCGGGGCTTGCGGTCGAAAAGGGGCCGCGGCAAATTGAGAATGCCGTGGCGATCAAGCTGGACCGGATTCCCATCCCCAGCGGTTTCACCCAGTTGGGTACCCGCAGCCAGGGCTGGATGGGCCCGATCGACCTGCACGACTACACGGTGGAAGCCGACTTCTACGGCACCGAGCAGGACGGTAAGTTGCCTTCCTTCGGCCTCAACAACCAGCGCTACCAGGTTGAGTTGAACGGCCCCAGCCAGATACTGGAAATCCGCACCTGGTTCGCCCAGAAGCGGATGGCCAACTCGGCACCGTACCAGTGGAAGGCTAATACCTGGTACCGCATCAAGATGCAGTCCGAAAACCTCGACGACCGGGTTGTACTCCGGGCCAAGGTCTGGCCGCGCGACAGCGAGGAGCCCGCCGAGTGGACCGTCACCGCCGAAGACCTGGCTCCCCAGCGGATCGGGGCGCCCGGATTCTGGGGGACGGCCCAGGAAACGGAGTACTACCTCGATAACGTGAAGGTGTACAAGAACCCGTAGCGGCCGGCGGCGGTCTGGCAGGGCGCCGCCATGCTGCAGCGGCGGCCCCCTTGCACCCGCCACTGGGTACGGTCGCCACATGGCGCGGCAGCCACATGGCGCCTGCTGCCGTTCCCGCAGGCAAAGCACGCCAGGCAGAAGTTGGCAGGTAAGGGGCAGCGGGCAGGGCAGGATAGTCCGAGCAGCGCAAGAACGGTCACGCCGCGTCGCCGGTTGGACTGCCACCGATTTCCGCGGTTTCGTACAATTGGATCGATAGCCCTCCGCCGGGCGGCCCATCCTCCCGGTTCAACCAGAAGCATGGAGTCGAGCCACCAATGAACCTTGTTTTTCGTGGTCCCGCCTGGATCCTGGCAGCCTTGGCTGTCACGGGCATTTCCTGTTCCAACGCCGATAGTACAACCCCTGGCAATCCTAATACCACGCAGGCCTCGGCCGGCGATCAGGTCACCGCGGTGGCGCTGGACGAGGCCGACGACGAAGGCGACGGCCTGCCTTCCTCGACACCCTTGAACCTTTCGTGCTGCGATCTTTCCAACAAGACGGCCGCCTGCTGCGAGATCAAGCCAGAGACCACACTGGCCGCCGATGGCCCCGTTGAAGCGCCCGCGGTTGAACTGGCTGCCGCAACGCTCACGGCCGCGGCCGATGAGAAGAGCCAGGATTGGACCCAGTGGGGTGGTTCTCCGGCGCGCAACAACACCCCCAGCGTTTCGAACCTGCCCGAGACTTGGGACATCGGCGAGTTCGACGACGAAACCGGCGAATGGAAGCCCGGCACGGGCGAGAACATCAAATGGGTAGCCCGGCTGGGTTCGCAAACCTACGGCAACCCGGTCATTGCCGGCGGCCAGGTTTACGTGGGCACCAACAACGGTGGCGGTTGGCTGGAGCGATATCCGGCCGACGTCGACCTGGGCTGTCTGTTGGCCTTCCGCGAGAGCGACGGCAAGTTTCTCTGGCAGCACAGCAGCGAGAAACTGGCCACCGGCCGCGTCCACGACTGGCCGCTGCAGGGCATTTGCTGCTCGCCGCTGGTGGAGGGCGAGCGGCTGTGGTTCGTGACCAGCCGCGGCGAGGTGCTCTGCCTCGATACCAAGGGCTTTTACGACGGCGAGAACAACGGCCCCTACAAAGATGAAGTCTCCGAAGACCTCCACGAGGCCGACGTCATCTGGGCCTACGACATGATGAAAGACTTGGGCATCTCTCAGCACAACATGTGCAGTTGCTCCGTCACCGCTGTCGGCGACCTGCTGTTTGTCTGCACGTCCAACGGCGTGGACGAAAGCCACATCAACCTGCCCGCCCCCGATGCCGCCAGCTTCATCTGCCTGGA
>CAZEEG010000102.1:0-19991 GCA_964511065.1 uncultured Pirellulales bacterium
GGTACTGGCAGCTCGGGCAGGAGATCGGCAAGACGTAGCCCCTATGCGATGTGCACTGTGTACCAGCAATATTGTGCCGCCGCCAATGTGCCCACGCAAGCACTCGTCAGAAAGATGGAATGTCGTGCCGCGTGATACCAGTTCATTCTCAAAGCGGAACTCCGACCTCCGGTCATTCGTTTTGGGAATTGTGGGAGCGCGTACCGGGCTTTAGCTCGCTCGGATCATCGCCAGAATCGCCGCTTTGATGGGGGCAGGTAGTTCAGCCCAGCGATCAACCACCAATTGAAGGTTGGGTTCTAGCTGAGGTGCGGCAACAGCGCTGCTTTTAGCACGTTGGCGTCCGAGATTGCCCGTTTCCTGCGAGGTTTTTGCTGGTTGTACGGTTCCCCTAGGGGGTACTAAGAAGCCGCTCTCCGAGCGGCTTTTTTGTGCGCCCGTCGCCGCAAGTCTTTATTTCACAGTACATTGCGACGACTGATCTTTCCCGCCCGGCGGACGAGGGAGTCTGGTGGGGCGACTTTGGGGCGACTTTCGGGTCAAAGTCGCCCCACAATCTGAGTGCTCAACTGACCTCATTCACAAGTTCGTCGAACATCGGTTGAATGTGCGAGCGGAGTTCTCTCGTCGCCTCAAACAAACGCCTGAATGGCATATTGGCATAGTGCTGGAGCAGCGGGTCGTCCCTGATCTTGCCATGTTGCAAAGCCAGACTTGCGACGTCATCAGAGTAGCGCAGGCGAAGCAAATCAGGCAGCACATCTCGCAGCGAGCCAAAAGGCAGGCGGGGGAACTCTGGGGCGCCCCCCAGGGCGATTGCATCATAATTCATTATCCGAGCAAGACTTGTTCGAGGCAGTCCTCGTCCCAGCCGGCGGTGAGTCGCTTGTTCTTGACGCCGACCTTGAACGTGGATTCGTTCTTCAACAGGGCCAGCGCCGTGCGTTGCAGGATGCTGAAGTTCGCATCCGCATGCCCTTTGCGGATGCGGCTTTGATCTTCCTGGAACGTCACGTCCAGTTGCCAGTGCAGGCGGTTCTCGATCGCCCAATGGCTACAAACCGTCTCGGCGAAGCGACGGCCAGAGAGATACTTGCTGAGGATGTAGTAGCGTACCTCGTTGCAGTCCTTTCCATCACGTTGGGTGTTGCTGATCGCGATTCCGATCGCCTTCAGTTGGGGCCAGCGCGAGCGGTGGGCTAAGTCGTCCGGCACCGGACAGATGCAGTACCAGCGCGTCTCTTCCCGGCCGTGCCTTTGCTCCCGGGTTTCGAAGCGACGCACCTGGGTGCGGGCGGACGTTTCGGACACGGCACAGACTCCAGGGAAGCACGAATTCCCCAGCCCTCGCTGCGCCTCAGCCAGCGGCAGAAATCGCTCTCCCCAATCATGTCAGATTGCCCAGCGTGGCGCAATCGGCCTGACCTATCGCCGCGGCGAGCTGCGCAGCCACGAGGCCGGCCATACAGCCTGCGAACGTCAATGGTCGTTGTTAGGCTGATGGACCATGATGTTCTATGCCAAAGTGCAACAGTCAGAGGCCGGCATAGAATCTGATCGCTTGAGCATGGCCGGCATGTTCAATGCGCTTGGGCAGGCACTACGTGCCAGCCGACTCACGATATCACTGGTCGTCGCCCTACAAAACCAACACCAACACCGCGACCAGTGCAGCCGCGGCTACCTTCGCATGAGATACAATCCGCCCACACAACCGCCGCACATCCAACCTGCCCGCCACTTCCAACGGCAACTTGCCAAGCGATTTATGAAACAAGCGAATTGAATACGGTTAGCGGCGTTGGGTGGCGCGGGCCGTGCTGAGGGACGCGCCATACATACGACCAATGTGTGCGCCGTCCGCAGGGCTGGTTCCACCCGGTGCTTGATCCGCGCGTACCGTGCATGATCGAAGGTCACTTCACCCAGCGATTCTCATTCCTTCTGGCAATCGCCGGACCTGTGCGGTTGGCCGATCGCGATGGCCCCGCGATCGACGTCCGGGGCCGCCACTCTATCACCCACGGCGGTGATGGAGCGGCTGGATGGAATCAGCCAGCGCGGCGATTACGGCACGTCGGGCAGTGCTTTTGGCTGGCCCAAGCGGTGGGGGGAGGGCCAAAATGGCCGTTTTTTCCCTGTTTTTTAGGGTTTTCTCGCGATTTGCCGCTTGTTTTTTCGATTTCGGACCATTAAATCTTCGCCATACGGACGGGCGTTGTATTGCTCGGCAAAGCCCAGTGCAACGTGGCTCGGCTGGCGCCACTGCGGCCGGACATTCCTCCGGCGTGGGCACTGCAAGCCAAATACAAGCCATAAACCATTCTCATCGACTCAACCCTGTACAAGGAGGGGTGAAGCAACGATGGCCAAGAAGAAAGTTGCCAATAGGCAAGCTGACAAGAAGCCGCTCACCAAGAGCCAGATCATTCAGAAGATCTCTGAAAAGACCGAGCTTTCCAAGAAGGATGTGCAGGCGGTCTTTCAGGCCCTCACGGAAGAGATCGAGGCCAGTGTCAAGAAGAACGGCCCCGGTTCGTTCACCATTCCTGGCCTGGTGAAGATCGTTCGCAAGCACGTACCGGCCAAGCCGGCAGGCGAGCGGATGTCGTTCGGCGAATTGAAGAAATTCCCCGCCAAGCCGGCCAGCACCAAGATCAAGGTGACGCCGCTGAAGAACCTGAAGGAAATGGTCTGAACTTCAGGCCGTCCGCCGGGGTGACGGTATAATGTTCATCGCAGCCATACCGCGGTGCCCGGCAGGTAATGTTGAAACCATGCGCCATAGGCCGGCCGATTAAGGCCGGCCTATGGTATTCATACGCTGTGCGACTCAGGCATAGGTCCGCGCATTACCAAGTGCAATGCGGACGGACAGGTTCGCTAGCGCTGGGTCATGTACGGATTCAGATTGACCGGGCGGCCGGTGGAACCGGCCCTATCATGCGCCGCGCGTATTATGCACGGCACATATGCAGAGCCGTGGCACGTGTACAAAGCCGTGGAGCGTTTGACAACCTTATGGCCGTGAACCAGGTGCCTGGGGTGCCGGCTCCGGTTTCTGGGCCGTGCGGGTGGAGCTTTGCCACGTGCCGGGCATGCGCAGATCAATCGCGCCGGCCGAATCGAGCGAGCCGTGCTGGTCCGCCAACTGTTGCAGTCGAGCCAGCTTGGATTCAGGCGTCGGCTCGCCCGCGGGATCCGCTCCCGGCGGCCGTCCCCAGATAATCTTGGTGCCTTGCAGGGTTTGCAGTTCGTAGCTGAAGACCTCGCCGGCTTCGTCCAGCGGTTGCGGCGAAGGGACAATCCGCGCCAAGCGCAGGTGATTCCAGGTTTCCAGTAACAGCGCCGCCAGGCGGCTGCCTCCGGCCACGCGCGGATCCCCCCAATGCGTTCCCACCTGGCCCAGCGGAATGGTGGGCACCTGTGATAACCGCGGATAGCGGCTGGCCTCGTTGGGAGAAAAATCGCCGCTGGGCAGCAGCACACTCTCTGCATCCACCGCGAAAAGACCGCCGGGCACTTCGACCATGCACACCGGGCGGCGGTACTGGAGTTCTACCTTCACCCGGGCCGGGTATTGCTTGGTGACACGGACCACGCGCTGCACCCAAGGGTGAAGCGGGAAAGCATCGTGCAACCGCTGTGTCAGGTTGGGGTCAAGGATCGAAAGCGGGCCATCCAAGCTGGCACTGCCGAGCACCTCGGTCTTGATGTCGCTGTGAATCCACGGCGGCAGCGGCGTAAGGTCCACGCGATCGGCCGTCAGCAGATATTCGTGGCTCTGTTGAACGCGATCGCGCACCACGTACCACGCCACCCCCCAACTGATCCCGAAGGCGGCTAGCGTGAGTACGGCCAATTGAATGCGGCGTCGGGTGGACATGACAGGTTGCTTGCTTCAGACGAATAACGATCAACGGCGTTCCGGCGAGGCCATGGCGGCTGCCGTCATCGCCACGGTCCGGAGGAAACCGCCAGTGATGGGCGGCCCGTGCTGTCCGCACTGCGCGGTGCGCCCGTTCGCCGGTCCGTGGTTGGCACCTTTGCACCGCTGGGGCCTTGGGCGGCATCGGCCACCGCCTGGCGGATCAACAGGTTGCACAAGCTGGGCATGTCGAGCCCTGCGTGCCGGGCAGCCATCGGTACCAGGCTATGCGATGTCATACCTGGCGTGGTGTTGACTTCGAGCACGGCCACTTCGCCGCGCGCGGACAACAGCAGATCGACACGTACCATGCCCCGGGTTTGCAGCGCCGCGGCGGCCGCGAGGGTGGCCAGCGTCAAACGTTGCCGCGTTTCGCCGGGCAGTGGCGGCTCAATCCGATATTGCGTGGTGGAGGCAGAATACTTGGCGTCGTAGTCGAACCAGCGGCGAGGCGTGACAATCTCAATCAGCGGCAGCGGCCTACCGTCCCACACCGCCACGGTGAACTCCCTGGCGGCCAGAAATGGTTCGACGATGCAGAATGGATCGTACTCCCCGGCATGCCGCACGGCGCCGGCCAATTGCTCAGGGCCATCGACGCGCAACACGCCCAGGCTGCTGCCTTGCCCGTCGGGCTTGACCACCAGCGGAAAACCCAGCGGGGCAACTCGGGCGCGGCAGTCTTCGATGGGTTCTCCCACCGCCAGCACCACGTAGGGCAAAGTGGGAACGCCGGCCTGGAAGAACCGCTCCTTGCTGGCCGACTTGCTCATGGCCAGGCGGCACGCGGCAGGGCCAGAACCGGTATAGGCTACGCCCAGGGCCTCCAGTTGGCTTTGCACCCGTCCGTCTTCGCCGGCCCCGCCGTGCAGGGCCAGGAAACAGCCGTCGTAACGCGGCCAGCAGATCGAGTCCAGCGGCGAGGCGACTGGGTCGATGAGGTCCACGCGGTGGCCGGCCAGCGCCAAGGCCTCGGCCACGCAGCGGCCGCTTTCCAGGCTGACTTCGCGCTCGGGCGAGTCGCCGCCGTATAGCACAGCCACATTGAGCGGTTCGGCCCGGGCGTCCGCCGATATCGTCTTGGTCATGGCCATCCTCCGTGAACTGGCCGTGGGTCGGGATGCGGGGAGGTGATCTTCGCCGCTTTGGCCGCTGGCGGCAAGAGCAGTGGGAAGACGCCCATCACCGTCAAGCCGGGTGCGGGAGGCGGTGCCAGCAGCGCTAAGCTGGCAGCCACCGGGAGCGCGCCCTAAGATTATACGAGTGTCCCCAACCGTAGCTGTGCAGGGGACAGGCAAAGGAGCGCTACGTATTGCTCCGATTATGACGGAGATGCCGGCATGGTCCGTTCGCTGATCCTGGGGGTAGGGCTGCTTGCCGGCCTGGTGGGCACCGTTTGGGCCCAAGTGGCGCCTGCGCCGGCGACCCCGCAAGGTGAGGCCGCTGCCCAAGAGGAACTGGCGAGGAATGTGCGCTCCCTGGTGCGGCAGTTGGCATCCGACCTGGCATCCGAGCGCGAAGCCGCCGAGCAGCAACTGATTCGGCTGGGCCCCAAGGTGCTCGACCTGCTGCCCACGATCGACGATCGCACACCGGCCGAGTTGCGGCTGCGTCTCCAGCGGATCAGCGAAGCGCTGCAAAACGTTGCCGCCGAAGCTGCTGGCAAAGCTAGCGTGGTGACGCTGTCCGGTTCGATGCGGTTAAGCGAAGCGCTGCCAGCGATCGAGGCCCAAACCGGCAACGCCATCATCGACTATCGCCGCAACTTTCAGCAGCAGGCACCGGATGCTGAACTGCAACTATCCCTGGATAAGGTGCCGTTCTGGCAGGCCTTGGACCAGGTGCTCGATCAGGCCAGGCTCACCGTGTACGGCTTTCCCGAGCGCGAGGGCGTGGCCATCGTCAATCGCGACAACACGCAAACGGCGCGGGGCCAAGGAGCCGTTGCCTATGCGGGGCCGTTCCGGATCGAGGCCGTGGGGTTGACCGCGCAGCGGAGCCTGCGGTTTCCGGAAACGAGCCGCCTGCAGCTTGAACTGGAGATTGCCTGGGAACCACGGCTACGGCCCATTGCCGTGGCGGTGCCACTGGTCGATATCCAAGCTACCGGCGATGGCAACCAACCGCTGGAGATAGCCGCCTTGGGCGAACTTGGTTCGGAAATCACGCCCGGCACGTTCACCACCGAGGTTTACCTGCCGTTTGAGCTGCCGCCGCGTTCAGTGAAGCAGATCGACAAGCTCGAAGGCAGCTTTGGTGCGTTGGTGCCCGGCCCGCTCGAAGCATTCCACTTTGCCGAATTGAAAGCAGGCAAGCGCGAGTCGCAACGGCGGGCCAAGGCCACGGTCACGCTCGACTCGGTCCGAAAGAACAACGACCTTTGGGAGTTCCGTGTGATCCTCACGTTCGACGAGGCGGCCGGGGCGCTGGAAAGCTACCGGGGTTGGGTCTTCAACAATCCATGTTACCTGGTGACCAAGGACGGCCAGAAGCTGCAGCCCGACCTCACGGAAACCGTCCGCCAGGCGGAGAACGAAGTGGGCATAGCCTATTACTTCGACGTGCAGCAGGGTCTGGCCGAGCTGGAACTGGTGTATGAAACGCCGACCGTGATCATGCCGCTGCGGTTCAAGTACACGCTTGAGAAACTGCCGTTGCCCTAGTTCTTGCGATCTTGCGGCTTCATCGTGCGCGTGGATTGGGTCCTCCAAGCATTGTTTGATAAGGAACAGCGGCATGCCCCGGGGCGTGATAACGAACTTCCAGGTATGGTTCACACTGGTATTGGTATCGCTGTTGGCAAGCCAGCGGGCCGGCGCCCAACCTGGCGTCAGCTCCGACACGGCGGTTAGCCAGGGCACAGTGGCCCGCGACAGCATCACCGCGGCCGACGTCATGCCGTCGGCGGAACAGGCCGCCGCCGCGGCGGCCGTGGTCAACGGCGAGCCGGTCGCCGTGGGCGAGGTGGCGCGGCTGCTGGCCTCGGCGCTGGGCAACCGCAAGGTGGCGCCCCGGGCCATGCCGCGTGTGCAGGCCGAAGCCCTGGAGCAGGCGATCGACCGCCGGTTGGTGGCCCAGTATCTTCGCCAGCACGATCAAGGCATCAGCGCGGACGAACTGGATGTGGTGTTCAAGCAGTTTCGTCAGAGCCTCGAATTGCAAAAGCTGCCGTACGAGGAATATCTCAAGAAGCAGCACATGACCGAGGAGCAGCTTCGGCAGCAACTGTACTGGGCGCTAAGCTGGCGGCGGTATACGGCGCGACACATCACCGATGAAATCCTGGAGCGGCGGTTTGAACGCGACCGCAAACGGTACGACGGCAGCGAAGTCCGCGTGGCCCATCTGCTGTTGAAGCCGCCGTCCGGCCACGACCTTGCCGGCGCGCTGCCTGGTCTGCTGGCCGATGCCCAGGCTATCAAGGCGCGGATCGAGGGCGGCGAACTGACCTTTGAACAAGCGGTGGCCCAACACTCGCAGGGCACCAGGGAAAACGGCGGCGACCTGGGGTTCATCACCTGGCCGGGCAGCATGCCGCAGCCGTTCTCCGAAGCGGCTTTCGCGTTGGAAGTCGGGCAGGTCAGCGCACCGGTGGCCACGCCCTTTGGGGTGCATCTCATTCGCTGTACGGAGATCAAACCCGGCAGCCGCACGTTGGACGATGTTCGCCGGCAGGTGCAGCAGGACGTGATTCAAGAAGGCTTCGCGCGACTGGCGGAACAGGCACGGCAATCCGCCAAGGTGGAGTACACCACCGCCTGGCCGCATTTCAAACCCGGCACGGAGGAACTGGCCGGCGCTGCCCCGTAAGCCACCTGCGCGCCGGTAGCGGTTACCGCGCGGCTGCTCTGGGGAAGGCCAGGCCTGCATCATGGCGAAATCGCCCCGCTCCCCCACCATTCGCCTGGGTTTGTGTTGCATCTTTCGTGATCAACCGATCCGGTTCCGCAATACCACCGCCACGGCGGCCGAGCGGTGCGGCCGGCCCGAGTTATTAGCCAAGCTGAGCGCGCTATGCCTGGCCAACGCCGATGCCCTACTGGCGGCGCTGCGGTTCTGCGCCGAAAGCGGCATTGGATGTTTTCGGGTGGGCAGCCAGATTCTGCCGCTCAAGACCCATCCGCGGCACGGCTACCGCATGAGCGACTTGCCCCGCGCCGATACCATCGTGCGGCACTTCCAGGCGTGTGGGGCCTTTGCACAATCGGCCGGATTGCGGACTTGTTTTCATCCGGATCAGTTTGTCGTGCTCAACTCGCAGCGGGCCGATGTGGTGGCGGCTTCGCTTCGGGAGTTGGAATACCAGGCCGAAGTGGCCCAGTGGATCGGGGCCGACGTGGTGAACATTCACGGCGGCGGAGCGTTCGGCGACAAGCGATCGGCCCTGGCGCGGTTCGCGCGCAACTTGAACCGACTTTCCGACCGGGTGCGCAGCCGATTGACGGTCGAGAACGACGACCGCATTTATACGCCCAGCGACCTGCTGCCGCTTTGCCGGTCCGAGGGCGTACCGCTGGTGTACGATGTGCATCATCACCGCTGCAATCCCGATGGCCTCTCCGTAGAGGAAGCGACCGCGGCGGCGATGGCCACGTGGAATCGGGAACCGCTGTTTCACATTTCCAGCCCGATCGCAGGCTGGCAGGGGCCGCATCCGCGGCGGCATCACGACTTCATCGACGTGCGCGACGTGCCGATCTGCTGGATGGAGCATAGCTTGACCGTGGAGGTGGAAGCCAAGGTCAAGGAACTCGCCGTGCTGCACTTGAAGCGGGCTCTAGCGCGGCGGCAATCGCGGATGCGCCGAAATGCCAACTCGCCCAAACGGCCGTTCAGCAGCACGTTCGCCCAACAGCGCGGCGTTTAATTGCGAGCCATCAGCTGCTGGTTTTCCACCGGGTTCTGCTGGAGCCAGGCGGCGATCTTCTCGCCCGTCACCGTCGAGAGGTCGCTGGTTTCGTCCACCTTCTTGTGAAGTTCCCGCAACTCATTAGCCAAGGCGCCCATCGCCTGTTTGGCCTCGGGAGTGCCCACCTTGGATACCGCGGCCAGGTTGGCCGTTGCCCCGCCACGCGGATCGGGCTCCGGCCCGGTCAAGCCGACCAGGGCACAGTGCACCACGTGCTTAAGCTGTTGATGGTCGGGCGAATCGCCAATCGAATCCATCACCATGCGCGCCAGCGATCGGGCAATCAGCGGTGTGTTGAGACCGGCCGGCGCATTGAAATCCAAGGATTGCAGCGCCCTGGCCGATTCGGCCCGTAGCACCCAATCGGCGTTGGAGTCGTTGATGGTGGCCATGATGGCCGCGACGACTTCGGCGCTCTCGGGCGTGCTGCCGGTCGTGCCCAAGTAGCCAAGCACCTCGACCGCGCGAATCTTGATCCAGTTGTGTGCCTGCTGGCTAACCTTGCTCGGGGGCTGGGCTTGGGTATACGCCTTGAGCATGGCAGCCCGCAACGCGTCGCGCTGCGGCTTTTCGCCGATGCCCAGCGAAGCATGGCGATGCAAACCGATCAGCGCCCCCACCCGCAACACGGCCGGCAACTGCTCATCCTGGAAGATGGTCAGTAGCGTCGTGAAGGCGGCCGGCAACGGCACCGGTTTGGTGATCCGGGTGGGCGGCGCTTCTTGAGCATTCAGGCTGCCTAACAGCAGGATGGCGTTGTACCGGACGGGCAGCGACTGCTTGTCGTTGTGGATCAGCTTGGGAAGTTCTTCCGAGAGCAGTTGCACCAGGGCGTTGAATGCATCGCGGCTGGGATTATTGCCAAACCGCTGCAACTCGCGGAGAATCGTCCGCCGATCGCTCGGCAGTTCACTTTCGTAACCGGGCACCTGCATCATCTGCAAGGTTACGCGGTAGTAGTCCAGGAACTTTGTCCGCTGGTCGTTGGACTCAAACCGGCCAGAACTGGTGACCGACGTTCCCATGTCACGGCGGATGGCCTGCTTCTGCCGGCCCAGGTCCCTGATCAGGTCGGAGAAATCTTCCTGAGCCGAGGCGGAGGCACTCACCGCCAACGTAGCGGCCGCCATCAGCAGCGCCATCAAGGGTGGGCATGCTACCGCACGATGAAAGCGGCAATCCATTCGATGATCTCCACGTGAAGCGCTTCGGGTACCACCGCACCTTTTCCGCCGGTTTCAGGCCACCAAGCCAACCGGCGGTACTCCGCGCAACTTGAATAGAGTGAGGGACTTACCTTCCCCAGATGTGATGGGAACCACAGACCCCGCGGATCGCCGCGGTTGCGGCATCATTCGCCCACGCTGCGGCGACAACCCCACACCTTCTAGGCTAATCTGGTGGCGAGGCGGTTGTCAACGAGCGTTAACGCCCGCCCTGGGCGCAAGTTCAATCTTTTATCCATTCTAAGCATCTGGCCACCCCGTCGCCCCCCACCAGTCTGAGGGGCGCACACGACGCGGGTGGGCTCCTCTCCGGCACAAGCCTCGACGGGCTCCCTCAGGTACCTGCCAGCATTGCTAGCATCCCCCGTGGCTTCGCAATTGCAGAAAGCCTTTTATTCCCGGGATGATCTGATGGAAGGGAACTGCCAATGGAACTGGTCGACTTGGATTGGGTTCGCCGCGAGATGTTGGAGGAATTCGGCCGCGATGTCCAGGCCGGCACGGTGTATCGCAGCCCTCGCCTGACCGAGTCGGGCTGGCCGATCTACCAGGAGTTGCTGCTGCAAGCGATACTCGAAGCCGACGGCCGTTGGCTGGCCGACCAGATCCGCGATCAGGATTTGCTCCGTAAGTACGAAATTCGGCGGACCCACCGCGGCCGGCCCCACAGTACGCTGGCAGGGCCCGTTCGGTCTATCGGTCGCGGAACCACCCGGGCCAAGGTCCCCGACTCGGCCGCCGACACGCTCGCCTGGGGGCAGTTCAACCACTATTACCTTCGCGGGGTGTGCCGGCGTGCCTTGGCCACGGGGCAAAAGCGGGTCAAAGTGTATCGGGCGCGACCGGTTGCGCAACCCCGGCCCGAATCGCAGCGGCGGTTGGGTTGGGAACTCGATGCCCAGCAGCTGCTCGACGACCTGCGGGCCCATCCCGGCGAAATCAATCGACTGCGCGTCCCCGGCGGACCCAATTCGGGCCTCAGCGTGCGGTTGCTTTCGCGCTCCAGCCTGGCTCCCAGCGACCGCGCCAACCTACCCTCGGGCGAAGCTTCCCAGGGCAGCCTACCGCGTGACGAAGAGTAGTTCGCCCAGTGGCCGTTCACAGCACGGGTTCCGGTTCGACATACGGCACGCGTTCCACTTCATGTAGCGCCAAGCCGAAATCGGCCAGGCTGGCGCGAAACCGCTCAAATTGCACTTCGGTAAAGTCCAGCGCAATGCGGTCCGCCAACACGTTAAACAACTGCACGACGGCCCAGTCGCCGCGTCCCTCCGAAACGGGCCGCACCACAAACGAATAAACGAATCGACATGGCTTCATGGCAATCGCCACCGCAGGGAGGGCACCTCGCCAGGCCGAGCGGGTGCGGGCGAGGTTGCAGGTTCAAGTCAGGCGGGACAGGCACCGCCGCGCATTGCTTGATGCTAGCAGTGCTAGCAATGCAAGAATCCTGCCATTTGGCTGCCGAACGCCATGCTCAACTTGGATCGCTTTGCCCGGCCTGAACCGCCATGCCTGGTATAGGGGGGCTAGGCCGCCACCGACCGCAAGATGGCAGTCGTCGATACGCCCTCGACCATTCCAGTCAGATAGAGCTTGCCGCCGTAGCTCTCCACAAAAGTCTTACCGGGAATTTCATCGGGCCGATCGCGGTAATCGCCGCCCTTGACCAGCACGTCGGGCCGGATCGCCTCAATCTGTTTGATCGGCGTGGGATCGTCGAAGATCAGCACGTAATCCACGTGCGTCAGGGCCGAAAGCACGGCCGCCCGCTCGGCCTGACCGCGTACCGGCCGGGTGGGGCCTTTCAGTTGCCGCACGCTGCGGTCACTGTTGAGCCCCAGGAACAGCACGTCGCCCTGGGCGGCGGCTTCTTCCAGGTAGGTCACGTGCCCCACGTGCAGCAGGTCGAAGCAACCATTGGTATAGACGATCTTCTTGCCCTGGGCCCGGAGCGACTCGGCCAGCCGCGCCGCTTCTTCCACGGTGACCAGCTTCCCGGCCGAACCATCGCGGCCGCTGCGGATGATGTCCACGCGAATCTGCTCGCGACTGATCGGCACCACGCCCATCTGTTCAACTTCCAGGCCACCGGCCACGTTGGCCAGCCGCAAGGCATCCTCGGGGGCAACGCCGCCAGCCAAGGCCATGCCGATTGCCGCCAGCACCATGTCGCCGGCCCCGGTGATGTCGTACACGCTGCGGGGCCGAGTGGGAAAATGCTGGCCGGCGCCATCCCTGCCAACCAGCACCATGCCGTCGGAGTCGAGCGTCACCACGGCGTAATCGAGTTGATGATGATTGCACAGAATCCGCCCCGCCTGCATCGCATCCTGAGGGCTGCGAATCGTCACGCCAGAAGCCAACTCGGCTTCGAGCCGGTTGGGCGTCATGGTGGTTGCACCGTCGTAACGGTGATAATCGCCGCCGCGGATCGGATCGACCACCACAGGGATTCCTTCGTGCCGCGCCACCTTAATCAACGATTGCAGCAGGCTGGGCGTACACACGCCCTTGTCGTAGTCGGAAATCAACACAATCGCGAACTGGTGCAACCGCTCGGCCAGTTCGACCATCAGGTGCGCTTCCAGGTCGGCCGGCAACGGGTCGCGTGTTTCCTGGTCCACGCGGAGAATCTGGTGCGCGTGCCGCCCCGCCGCGCGGCCAATGAATCGTTCTTTGACGGTGGTTGGCCGCTGGTGATCGCGGAGCACCAGCGAAGCGTCAACGCCCGCATCGGTCAGCAGGTGCCGTACGGCGGCGCCGTCGGGATCGGCTCCGATCAGGCCGGCCACGGCGACTTCGGCTTGAAGCCCTCGCAGCATTTGGCACACGTTGGCGGCACCGCCCAGCCGAGCCTCGCGCTTGTCGGCCCGCAGCAGAATGACCGGGGCTTCCTGGCTCACCCGTTCGGCATTGCCCCAGGTGTAGCGGTCGAGAATCAAGTCGCCGACCACCAATACCTTGGGATGGTCCAGGCGGTCGAGCACGGTGAGCAGGTTGTCAGAATGGGCGCTCATGGCGGGTCCTTCGTGAACCTCGGCGGGTAACTTCCATGTCGGGCCGACGTTATACGTCGCCGGGCGATGCCGAACAAGGCGAGCTGGCATAGCCAAACCGCTCCAGCGCCCTGTGCTCGGCTGCCAGCACCCGCTGGCGCAGGGCTTCCGAATACTGGCAACGCGGGCGCCAAACCGCCTCTTGGGAGGCCACGTTCTGCGGCGGATGGTTGCGAATCCGTGCGGCATCGACCGGTTCGCCCGCAATCAGCAGGGCCAGCAGCAGGTCTTCCCGCAGCCGTTCTTGCCGGCCGACAAACGTGCAGCCGGTCGTGTAATGATCGTAGAGGTGGCTTACCCAGCCCTGCGGATACCGGGCCAGGCAGTTCTCGACAAAGCGGTCGAAATGGTCGTCGCGGCAATGCGCATCGAGGGTCACGGTGCGAATTGGCGCCGCTGCCTCGCCAGGGCTGGGCCGATGCCACCCATGCTTCATCCGATAGCACCAGTAGCTCTGATACCAGGCCAACGGATGGCGGACAAAACAAAACACCATCGCCGTACTGCGAAAGGCGAGCGTATCGGCCAACTCCTTGGGCGTGGCGTGATCGCGGCCCACGTCGCCCTGGTACAGCCCCGCGGCCCGAAGCGCGCCCCGAATCCAGGTCCCACCGGTCTTGGGAATGTGAACGAATACCGAACGAAACAACCGCACAGCCATAGGTCCGCCAACTTGTGAGTAAACAAAGGATCAAAGGGATTGAAAGAACAAAAAAGAACAAAAATGGCTGCGTCCCCCCCAACGACCGCCCCCTGCCGCCAGTAGGCTTCTGGTGCGGAAGGACCGCGAGAAAGCCCCCCAAGCCAGCCGGCCCGTACGACCACCTGGGCCAATCGAAAGGGTTTCTGCTGCCCCGGCAAGTGCGCTCATTCCTTGCGCCGCTTCCAGATGGCGGCAGCCAGGGCGATCAGGCCTGCCGGCAGTCCTAGCGCTTCCAGGTACGTGAGAAACGCAGCCGTGCCGGGCGACTCACCTTGGGTCTTGGCCTCTTGAGCCGCCAGCACCGCAGCAATCAACCGGTCGATCCGCTCCTCGCCAGCCTTGCTGGCTGCCACATCGCGCGCGGTGGCCAGCCCGGCTTCTTTGAGAATTTCCGGCAAGCTGGCCTCGGGTTGTTGCTGCGCGGCTTCCGCAATCCGTTGAAAGGCCTGGTCGATCAGCTTGCGCAGTCCGCTGGTTTCGCCGCGGACCTCGGCCGCCACGGTTTGCGCCGACGCCGCCTCGGCCTTGGCCGCGTTGATCTCGGCACGTGCGGCATCCATTTCCTTCCGCACGTCGGCGAGCAACTGTTGCGCGGTGGCATGGTCGCCCTGCTCGATGGTGCGGATCAGCGAGTCGCGCTGCCGTTCAATCTCCAGCAGCCGCGTTTGAAGCTGCGCCTGGGCAGCCCGAATGTCTTCAATCGCTTGCTGCAGTTGCTGCGTGTTGGGGGTGAGACAGAACGGCAGGTTCAGTTTTTCCGCGAAGCGTCGCAATTCCAACGTTCGCGCCCCCTGCGTGCGCACCAGCGGACCGCCCGGCCCTCGCGCCGGCCCGCCCCACAGAATCGAAACCAGGTCGCCCGTCGGCGCGTAAATGGGGCCACCGCTATCGCCGGGAATGGAGAGCGGGCTGACGCCCAGGTCGCACGCCCGCACCGCCGCATGATCGAACACGCCCAACACGTTGCCTGCCCGTTCGCGCCACTGTCCGCCACCAAACCCAGCCACGACGATGGCCTCGCCCGTGGCCGGTTCGCCATGGGCCAGCGGCGCCACCGCCGGTGCAAAATCGACATCGACAAGGAGGGCCGCCAGGTCGAGCGCCGCATCGTGGGCAATCAGTCGCCCCGCGAACCGCTTCTGCTGACCGGGGAACACGACACTCAAGCGGCCCGGCCCCTCGACCACGTGCCAGGCCGTCAACACGACCGCCTGCCCCTGGCGATAACCGATCACCACCCCGGACCCGCCCGCGTTCCCCTTGCTGATCTGCACGGCCGGTTCGTAGAACCGCGGCGTGCGCTGCGTTGGCCGCTGGCAAGCACCCCCGGGGCAGTCGCCTCGGCCATCGGGCATGCGGCCAATGCCGGCATCCTCCGCCGGGCTCGTGCGCGGATGCCGGCCGCCTCCAACCACGCCCGGCGAGCAAACTCCGCCAGGGCATCCACCGCCAGGGCATCCACCGCCGGGGCAGCCGCCGCCGGGGCCTTCCAGAAACGCCCCAGGCGCCGCACCAGTGCCGGAAGGAACCCGAGGGGCCGGCCAGGCGGTAGCCGGGTCGCAACCCGGCGGCCCCCAAGCAGGCTGCGGCCAGGTAGCCTGCGCGTGAACAGCCGGCGCGGCAAGCCCCACCGCAACGGCCAGTAGGGCGATCATCGGCACCGCGCAGCGCGCGGCAATCGGGCGGAACATCGGGCGGATCGCAAGACGCATCATGACAGCCAACCTTGGAGAGAAGTGAACGGCGAGGCGAGAGGGGGGGACAAGGCATTGCCGGGGGTAGCACGCAGCGGTTCGCCGCGCTGCCATCAACGGTGCCGGCCCGGCAGGATGAGTGTGCCGGCGGTTTCGTGGTCCGTCCGCTGGGCGTGCAGGTGCAGGGCTGCCGCTCGGCATGCTTCGTGAAAGGCCGGCAAATCGTCCATCGCCTGGTGGATCACGCCCGGCACAAATAGGCCCGGCAGCGGGTAGCCAGCGGCATCGACCAGTGGATGCCCGGCCGGCCGATTGGTTCGCTGGTAGAACCAGGTGAGCCGTTTGACGTTGGGCGGGATGCGGATCCGCGGCCCGCGCACCATCGACAGCCAGGCCAGGCCGCGGCAGCCGTGCCGATACACGGGATCGGAAAGCACCATCTCATCGACGGCAATCCCTCGCCGCCGCAGCGCCACGGCCAATCGAATGGCTCCCCAACCCGCCCCGTAGCTGTAGGCGTACACGCCCACGCGAAGTTCGCCCGACCCTCGCGTGGTTTGCATGAACTCGGCCAGGCTCGGCCAATGGGCGTTCCAGCGGCGATAGGTGGTGAAGGTGTGCCGATCCTGGAGCGGCCGAATGGTATCCAGCCACAACCGCAGGATGCCATTCATCCGGGCTTCGCTTTGCAGAAATCCGGAAATGCATACGTGCCAGATGACCATGGGCGGTAGGAAGGGAGACGGAAGGACCCGCTGGCCCGGCAGCAACTCGGCGCAGCCAGCCACCGGGAGAAAGACTCTTGTTCACGACGCCATGCTGCGCGCCGCGACGGGCGGGGGAATGCCAGGGAGGGATTCCGCGGGAAGGAAACTGTGCCGAAATGCGGCAGCCCCAGCAGTGGCTTGGAAGAGACAGCGCCATGCCACCGGAGGCGTCTGCCGATGGTATTGTGCTACCCCTTAGGCTCGGCGCGCCTCAAGCCATAAATTGGTAGAGCCAGCCTCGAGGCTCTGTAGGGCCGCTTTCACCGGCCGAATCTGGCATGAACCTACGCAATCGCGCCCCCACCGGCCGCATGGTAGCGCGGCTATCGTGAATGGTGAGGGGCGATGCACACCCGACCAATCCGCATCGCGTCCGACAAGCCGGACCTGCGGGCGTAGTGTCGCACGCGCGGTTAGCTGCTATTCTTCCTTCTCAGAAGGCACGATGGGTTGCCCCTCCCAAACGGCTCTGCCCGTCGCCGGGTCATACGTAAGGATACGATGAGCGCTGCCGGCCGCCGGTGGGCGATCCACCTTGGGAATCCATCTGGCCAACCGCTGCTTGATCGGTTCATAATCGGCCTGGCCTGCAAGGTTATTCCACTCATGAGGATCGGCCTGCATGTCATATAGTTCTTCAGAGCCATTGGCATAGCGTATATAGCGCCAGCGATCGGTACGAATTCCGTGATTGCCCTGGTTATGACTGGTGATAGCCGGCCAGGGGCGCGTCGCCTGGGCATCGCGCAGTTGCGGAACCAGGCTATGGCCTTCCAGGTCGCTGGGAATGTCCCGGCAACCGGTCAACTCCGCCAGTGTAGGATACAGATCGAGCAGTTCAACCGGTTGGCCGCACTTGGCTCCACGCGCGATGCCCGGCCCGGCGAAGATGAGCGGGACGCGAGTCGAGCGGTCCCAAAGCGTGTTCTTGCCGCTGATGCCTTTCTCGCCCAGGTGCCAGCCATGATCGGACCAGAGCACGACGATCGTCTGCTCGGCCTGCCCGGTCTGCTCCAGGGCGTGCAGCACCCGGCCCACCTGGCTATCCACATAGCTGATCGTGGCCAGGTAGGCCCTGACCATCGGCCGCCACTGCCCGGCCTGCTTCAAGAAACTGAGCCGTGGCTCGGGCAATTTCCAGTGCAGGTACCATGAGAACTCGGGAGTGTCGTCCCGATCGTCCTCGCGGTAGGGCGGCATCTGAAGGGTTTCATCGGGATATAGATCGAACCACTTTTGCGGCGCGAACAACGGCACGTGCGGCAGATGAAATCCGACCGCCAACAAAAATGGCTCCTGTGGCCGCGACTGCAGCTTCTCCACGGCCCAGGTGGCGATGTGGTAGTCGGGCGTTTCGTCGTCGCGGTCGGGGAACGGCCCCCAGTCCATGGCCGGATGGTTGGCGGGGGTCTGGATGAACGGCTGCTCGGGCCGCACGCGGCCGCGCGGCGGGCGGCCCATCTCCGTGAATTCGCGGTCGCGGTCGCCCGCCGGCGGATAGCCGCCATGATAGATTTTACCGACCGAGAATGTTTGATAACCGTTTTGCTTGAGCAGTTGCGGAAGCGTCACCCTGGACGCAAACTCCGGCAGTGAGCGAAACCAGGGCGCCAGCCCATAGATGCCCGTCGTGGTGGGCCGCAAGCCCGTCAGCACACTCGTGCGCGATGGGTTGCAAAGCGGCGCCTGACAGTGGGCATTGGTGAACAGGGTGCCGCGCGCGGCCAAGGCGTCGATATGTGGCGTTTTCACCTGCGGATGCCCGGCGAGACAACCTAGCCAATCGTTCAGATCATCAATCGCAATAAACAGGATATTGGGCCGCTGCGGGGGCGTTGCCGGTTCGTCGGCCTCGGCGCACTGGGCCAGGGTGTGGCTCAATGCGGCAGCCATCAGCAGGGCAGCAAGCGGCGATAGCCAGGCGGGGCGGGCAGCGTGGGCGGCGATCATGCACGTTCTTCCTTCATGGTGAAGGTGAGTAGCCAGTTGCGATTTCGGCCGGTCGCCCGTCAAACATAACCTACCATCGCCACGACTGCATAAGGATTTGCCATGCCTGGGCGCCTTGCCGCAAAACCGCATTTCACGTTCGGGCCAGCGCGGCAGCGGCACGGATCAGGCGCTAGATCGCGGCCGCTGAAAAGAGAAAAGCCGCGCAAGCGAGGGCGGCACCTGCGCGGCTTATTGTCCATTTAGGATGGAGACGGCGAAGCTCGCCGTTTTCTGCGGGCGGTTCAACGACCGCCGCTGCGCTTACTCGCCGAAGGTGGCCAGGAAAGCGCTCCGGGTTTGCGGGGCCGACCACTGCGTGCCCAGACCCCTGCCCACGAACTGCGCATCGAGCGTGAACGCCGGGGCATAATTTTGGACCTTGGTCAGCGGCGGGTAAAAGACCACTTCGTTGGAGCACACGCAGTCGCCGGCTTGCAGCTTGCGAGTTTGCATGGTGACTTCCTTGCCGGCCTTCAGCGAAGCGGTCATGTCCACGTGATCGAGCTTCATGTCGATCGGCATGGCATCGACGCGCACCACGTTCTCGGCCAGTTGGCCGGCTTGTTCCTTGACGAATTCGACCAGGGCCGCGCGCTGGGCGCTGTTGGCCTTCTCATCGACCAGGATCACCGAGCGGACGGGGAACGGCTTCACGACCACGCCGCCACCCATGCCCAGCGTGCCAGATGCCTTGATCGCCAGCACGACCTTCAGGTTGGACAGTTCGACGCCCTGGTAATCGCCCGACTCGATCTGCCAGGCCATGAAGGCTTCTTGGCCGGCGAGTCCGACTTCGCCGTTGGCAAAGCAGGGACCGGTGTACACCGAGCAGGTCCGCATTTCCAGGTAATCGCCTTTCACACCGGCCTGAGCCACGGTTGCGGACGCCAGTACCAAGAAAGCGACGCCCAAGCCGAACAATGAACGCGTGCGCATGGGTCAGTCTCCTAATCGCACCAAACGGGGAGTGATCGAATCGTGGCGGCCAACGGCAGCGTGAGGCCGTTCGCCACCAACACAGCGTAGCAGACAACAAGCGGCAGGTGGGTCTTTCGCGGGGGGGAGATGGTTGAGGGCTGCCCAAACCAAAGGAATCCCCAGCAGCGCACCCTGCCCGGCACGAACTCGCCGCAGCACACCGCGCATCAGAGGGGGGGCCGCATCCGGCAAGCACGCACCATACAACAGCCCTATGATACCGCAATGGGCAAGTTCAATCCAGCATTGTTAGGGGGGCACCTAAGAGGGGATCATATCGCCGCTCGCGGCCGCGGTGCCTCGAACGCTTCCCTCGATGGGAACGAAACTCCCATCAAATGCTGGAGATGGGTTTAAAGGGGGAGGGCAGAACACCGGGGTGCCATCATCGTCCGCGGTTTCGTTGAATGGATGACAATTTCTTCATGTGGTTTCCGGCATCGGGGGCAACATGGCAGACATTCACCCGTGCGTGCATTGGGCCATCGAGCGCAAATGGATTTACCGGCATGGCGAGCGTTGGCGCTAGGCGTGGAAGGCGATCCTTGGTTACTGCCGCGTGCCCAAGTGGAGGACATGGACGGTTCGCCAGGCACGATCGGGGGGGGTGCGCTGCGTTGGCCTAGGCGGCCTGAGGCGGCAAGCGGCGGCGATTCCAGCGCTCCCCAATCGCGGCCACAGCCACGCGGTTTTCCAGGTTGGGGCGGAACACCGTCAGCAGCAGCAGCGGCAGGT
>CAZEEG010000103.1:0-19578 GCA_964511065.1 uncultured Pirellulales bacterium
GGAAATGTCAGAGTCCTTTGCCCCCCTGGGACCCTGGCACTCCGGGGGCTTTTTTCTTGCGCGCGCACCCAGTGCGGGCACGCCGGACTACTCGTTCGACGCGAACCGCTCCAGCCACGCGACCATCTGCAGGTTTTGCTCCCGGGCCCAGTGGCTGACGATCTGCATGGAATCCCGATCGGGCAGCGCATTGAAGGGGCCTAACGCGGTGACGACCGTGCGCCGAGGGAGATCCACTTCGATGGTCAGCACGCGCTCCACTCCCATCAGCCCCAGGCGGCGAAGGGACCAGATCGACGTGTGCCGCTGGGCGCAGCGCTGCGCGTACGAGGCCACGCAGTGATGCATTGCCTGGCCTTCCTCGGCCAGTTCCGTGCTGGTGGTCAACTCGCGAATGGACCAGAAACGGAACGACCATGCGTCGCCGCTGCCCAATATCGCATGCAAACCGCTGATCCCGGCACCAGGCCAGGCAGAAGCCTTAGTCCGTGCCTGGCCTGGCTGTTGTTTCAGCCAGTGCCGGACCTCGCGTTCGATGGGGCTGCACCCTTGGCCACGTGCCACTTCAAACAGCGCCCGGTCCCAGCACCGGGGGTGAGAGTGCAGGTATTCCACGATGGCATCGATCAACTCCATGTCGCGAGGCGGCCGGTTGATCCAATATTGCAAGACCCGCGACCAGCGTTCCTCGTCGGCAAATGTGCTTCCCAGCCGGGTACGGGCGATGGCCGCAGCCAGCGGCGCTTCGCCACCCCAGGCTCGAACCTGGCTCCAGCGCAGCGCCTGCTCGACCGTGAAGTGCTCCGGCGCGCGTTCAAACCATCGGGCCATGGGCCGGGTAAACGCAATCGGTAACTTCGCGCCGCGGATGCTGTTCCCCCGTGCCAGGTGCCGGAACAGTTTTTGATGTTCGCCTGCTTGGGGAGAGGGCTCCTCGAACCATACGCCCATCATGAACCGCGGTACGGGATGCGTCGCCAACAGGTGCATCACCAGCGACTCGAACTGACGGATGGCTCCCTGCTGCCCGGACAATTGGTGCAATGCTTCATCGGGCTGCCAGGTTTCTGGAGGCCTTATCCAATGCCGCTGCTTTGAGAGCATCAGCAGCCCACGCACCAGGCGGAAGGTGTCCAGCCAGTACGGCCGGCCACAGGGCGGCGAGGGGCGCAAGATCGTGGTGCGGCTGTGAACAACATCCAACAACTGCTGGAAGGAAGAAATGACGGACTGTTTGCGCGCAATCGCCAAGGCGTCGTGAATGGCCAGGTCGATGCACCAGCGCGCAAAGCGTTTCCGCTTTGGATTTACTTGGTACATGAATCCACCCGAGACAGAAGCGCAGAATCCCACTGCCGGTCGTGGGGGGGACTCCGTCGCTACTTACTGGTGGACGTTGGCCGCCACGCCGGCAATTCACTTCAGTTGGTGCGTTGGTCGTGAGGTACGCATGACAAGATCTCGGCTGGTTGTTGACACCTGCGCAGTGAATGTCCGCTCGCGTGCGTACTGGCCCAACTAAATGCGGCCAATGGCGCTGGAAAACCGACGATTGGCGGCGCCGATCGTTCGACGACCGGACATGGGTAGCGCAACAATCAATCAGGTTCGCGGAGCGTGTTCAGACGGCAGAACTCCTCGGCTCCGATGTTTCACTGACAGCGGTTGTGGCCGCCAGGTTCGTGCTCGATCGAAGAAAATTTGCAGTGGAGGTATCGACACCGCACGAGGACCGGGCGCGCTCCGCGATCACAGAAGGTGCCTGTCAGATTGGCCAACAACCCACGGCCGATTCAGCAGCCTGGAAGGCCCCACAGGTTATGAATGTAAGCGTTGCATAATTTGGATTTCCGCGAGTGCCTGGCATAGGTTATGGTGTCAACGAAAACGCCCCTGTCGATTTGGGGGATCTGCGTGCATATTCGGAGACTGCAATGCTGGATACCTGGCCTGCTCGTCGTACCTGGTTGTTGCTCGCATTGGTGGGGACGGCACTTGCCGCACCGACTGCTGCCGCAGAGGAATCCGCAGACGGGGATCAACGTGAAGGGGCATTCCTCAAGGCACCGCGTGTACTCACTGAGCCTGGCACGGAGTACCGGGCCGCTGCGCGGAAATTTCAGGGAATCCCTAGCCTGGCCAGGGCACCGCAAGGGCGGCTTTGGGCCACCTGGTACGGAGGATCGGGGCGCGGCGAGGATCGGCACAACTACGTGGTTCTTGTAACCAGCGGCGACGATGGCCGCTCCTGGTCCGACGAAGTCGTGGTGATTGATCCCGATGGCGACGGGCCGGTTCGAGCGTTCGATCCCCAATTGTGGCTGGACCCCACCGGCCGCCTCTGGGCATTCTGGGCACAAGCCCTCGGGCATGACGGCACAGTCGGTGGCGTCTGGGCCATCACGACCGACGAGCCCGATGCCGAGCGGCCCAAGTGGTCGGCACCTCGCCGCCTCACCGATGGCGTGATGATGAACAAGCCGCAGGTGCTATCCACCGGTGAATGGGTCTTGCCTGCTTCCACCTGGCGCAAAACGGACAACAGCGCCCGCATGGTGGTATCTACCGACCAGGGGCGAACCTGGCAGGTGCGCGGAGCGGCGCACGTACCGCAGGAATTGCGGAACTTTGACGAGCATTCGATCATCGAGCGAAAGGACGGCACACTTTGGATGCTGGTGCGCCTGGCGGGCGGCGGGATTGGTGAGAGCATTTCCCGCGATCGAGGCCGCACCTGGACCGAAGTCCGACGCGGATCCATCCCACATGTTACGTCCCGCTTTTTTGTCTCCCGCCTGGGGAGTGGCAACCTGCTGCTGGTGAAGCATGCCGACGATGCCAAGAACCGTTCCCGCCTAACGGCGTACCTGTCCCAGGATGAAGGCAAGAGTTGGCAGGGAGGGCTGATGCTGGACGAACGGGCAACCGTTTCGTATCCCGACGGCGTGCAAGCCGATGACGGCACCCTCTATATCATCTACGACCGGAATCGCGCAGGCGAAGGGGCAATTCACTTGGCCGTGTTCACGGAAGAGGACGTTCGGGCCGGGAAAGCCGCCAGCGACCGGATCCGATTGAAGCAGAACATCGCTCAGATGCAGAACGAGGCACCCTAGCCTGCGCGCAGTGCCGGGTTGTTGGGCGCAACCTGGTACCAAGCAATTCGCACCACTTCCGCGCTGGCCGCTACTTTGCCGACGGGGCAGTGACGACTTCAACGGCCGTTTCCGCCTTGAACTGTTTGCCGCCTTGCCCGGCCGATGCTTGGATGAGCAGGGGCGCGTTAAAAGGCCCGGCATCACTTGAGAACTGGACGCGCAGCGTTCCCGATTCGGCATCCACAGGCAGCGTGACCGGTTCCGCCGACACGCCGTGAACGTGGTCGGGCGTGCGCAGGGCCAACGTGATCGGGCCTTGTACGGCGGAACCGCGTGCGATGCGAACGTGGATTTCCGACGGTTGCCGCGGGTCGGCCATGATTGAGGTCGGCAACGCAGTCAGCGTGAGTTGGGCCGGGTCGGCGATCAGGATGATCTGCTCGTTCTGCGCGGCCGAGGTATAGCTCACACGGTGCCGCTTGCCGTGCCGGTCGGTGATTTCCCCGATGGCCATCAGGACAGTGCGGCTGGTGCGGCCAATCTCCAGCCACGATGGCAACGTCACGGGATATTCAAAGGAATTTGCATCGGGTGGGACCCTTAGCGAGGGGCCGGTAACACCTTGCAGATGGCGGGTCTGCCTGTCGGCCAGGCGCACCGTCAGCGGTCCTTCATATCCTCCCCGTTCCAGCGTGTAATGCTTGGTAAGGATGCTGCCTTGTGGAGCATAGGTGAGAGAGTATTCACTGACAAACTTGAACGGGGTGGGGGCCCCGACAAAGAGCGTAAGCCCGTCTATGCTGGGGGTGCCGCGCGGTACGTTCGGCATCGCCAAGGCTGTCACGGGCTGACGCACCTGGTCCTTGCCGGAACCGGTGACGTGTTCGCCCTGCCCGATGATCTTCAGATCCAGCCGCTGCGGCCAGTCGACGTCTCCGGCGCATTTGAAGACCAGTTGTCCTAGGGTCCGCTTGGCCCCGACATTGCCGGTGACCTCGATACCCTCGGGCAGTCCCTGGGCTTCGAAGTTGACGGCCCCGTCAAACCCTCCGTGGCGCGTGATCTCGAACCGGATTTGTGTCTGCCCGCCCGGTTCCACGTTGATCACGTCCATCGGCAATCGAAGGTTGAAGCCGGGTTGCGAATCAGCCGCGGTGATCTTCAAGCGATAGGCGAAGTGCGGACCGCCCCGGCTGGTGAACCGCTCGGCCACTTTTACGAAGTATGTATCGGCAGCGGCAGCAGTGAACGACACCGCGGGATCGGCGCTGCCATTGGCATCATCGACCGTGGCAAGCATCTTTCCGGCAGCGTCTTGGACGGTAAGCACGGCATCGAGCGGTGAACCCAGTTGGGCGGCCCGAAGCTCGATCCGGTATGCCTGGCCGGCGGAAGCCTTCAGCGCCCAAACGTCGGTATCGCCTGCGGTTTCGATCCGCCCGTTGGCGACGCCCGGAACGGGCACCTCCAGCGCTTGCGAAGGGGCCTGGTTCGGCTCGGTTTCCAGCACCTCGGGATCGTCGCCCAGTTCCAGCAGAATGGGATTCAACGTTCGGCCTTGCCAGGCAGGCTGCACCCAAGCCTCGTCTCCTTCGTTGGGAAGGCTCATGGTGGCGGTGGCATCAACCAGCCCTGGACCAGCGAGGGAGAGCGACTGTTGCGAACCCCGGCGGCCTCCCAGCGGGTAGTGGTGCTGCACGTAGGGCGCGCGGTGGATCGTCAACCGGTACACGTAATCCTGTAGGCCTTCAAAGTGGCTGTCGTGAATGTGGAGCCGGTATTGACCGTCGCTGGGGGCCGTGAAGCTCAGGAACGGGTCGGCGCCGAATGTGCCGGAATCGTCTGCCAGCAGGTGGCCGTCGGGACCGTAGAGCGCCAATCGGGCTTCGAGCGGGTAACCCAGCCGCGCCGAATGCACTTCCGCGTAGTAGGTTTCCCCCGCCTTGGCAGCGAATGTCCAAATATCGACGTCTTCGCGCGGGAAAATCCGCCCGTTGATGGTGACCGGCGTTTGCACCTCGACGGGAATCGGTGCTCCGTCGATTTCTTCTTCCATGATCTCGGGCAAGTCGCCTACGACAAACAGCATCGATCGCGTGATGCCTTGCGAGGTCTGAACCCGCCACCGGCGGAACCCCAGTGGAGCATCGGCGGCAATGTTCACGGTGCCGGCGTGATCACGAGGATAGTCTTCTGGCCGCTGCGATGCCGGCATCGGGATGACCGGCCCTTCAAACCAAAGGGTTTCAACTTCCTTGACCGTGGGGCTGGCGGTGACGCCAGGGCCTGCCATCGTGAATCGTGCTTCGCCCAGCAGGAAGTGGCCTCCTACGCGCACCTGGACCTCGCGCCCTCTTTGGCCCCCGGCGGGGAAGATATAACTTGCTGAAGGTTCGACGGCCAAAGCACTGCTGGCGTACAGGCCGATCCATAGTGCGGTGGCCAGCAGCATCAGTGACCACGGGGCAAACGGGCGGCGGGTCGAAACGCGACCAGGAACTGGGAGGCACAATCGCATGGCGGGAATCCTCTCGCGCTGGCCGGTGGAGGGGCCACCAGCCGGGGGGCTTGCATGGTTTCATCGCATAGTGTGCAAACCGCCGACGCCCCCTGCAATGCTTTTGTTGATCGGTGCGAGGCTTGAGTCCCCATCGAGCTACAGCAGTCCGCCGAAATGCCCGTGGTTTCCGCGGCAATACGCAAGGCGGGCAGCGCAGAGCGTTCAACGACCGAAAACCAGCGCACGGGCAGTCGATCGTGCGCAAGTCGATGGCTCAACCCGGAGCGCGAGTGCAGGACTCCACCGGCACGTACCGGCAACGTGTGCCGGCCGAGAGATGTCTTGTGCGAAGCGGCGACTTGTCGCTCCAAGAGCCGGCAGAGATGCGGTGGCAACAGGCTACGTCCCCCGTTTCCAACCCCATGGAGCGGGCACGAGCCAAGGAGTGGTTGCCGCTTACGGGCGATTGCCGGCGACGGTTTCAGCACTCAACCGCTTGGCGACTTCGGCCGCATGATAGGGCAGCCAGGCTTGCTTCATATACACGCCGTGCCCCAGCAATTCGTTGGCATCGTCGCCATAATCGACCAGCAACGTGAAACCCTGGGCTGACACCCTGGCACCCCAACAGCGCTGCAGGTAGGCAATGCGCCGCGGCCAATACAGGGCATTGGCCAGGGGGCGATTTACCTCTGGCGGGGCCGGAAAGGCGCCAAACAGGCGGGCATAGGCGGCGTTCGCTTCCCAGCGATCGAAATTCACCGGCGGATTGTCGGTCCCGTCGATGGCAAACGACTGAACCCAATCGCCATACCTGGCCGAAAGGATGTCGCGAAACCCGGCGAGGACTCTTGTCCGGTGAGGCGGCTCTTCAAGGGCCAGTTGGTCATCGCTCCGGTGGTAAACAAAGTGCAGCAGGGACCGGTAGCCTGCTTCGTTCCACGCGTAACGAATGGGAGTGCCAAACGTGACGATGTCGATTCGCTTGGCCAGCGGGTGCGGTCCAGCGGTTGCGGCCAGTTCTCGATACACGGCTTTCCAGGCGGCATCGTCGGGATAAATCGCGTGGCCAATCTCAAAGAACTTCTCGCGGGCGGCCGGATCGTTGGCCAGCAGGTGGCTCATCAGTGCGAACACATTGCCGGCATGGCTGTGCCCCCACAGCATGATGCCCTGGTCGGGCGGCAACTTGGTTTCGAGCAAGCGGTGAAGCAGTCGAACGGCGGCGTGTGCCCGATCGAGATGGTTGTTCTCGCTCCCCCAAACGAATGAGCCGTCGACGAAGTCGACGCGGTTCAAGTGGCGGTTGAACTCGGCCGCATAGGCGCCGTTGAAGGCATCGACGCCCAGCAAGTTATCTTTCCAGCCTTTGTTGAGGTTGCGAAGGTCGTCGCCGCTCATCCCCAGCAGCGTGAGCAGGCCCGGGGCCCGATCTGCCGCCAGGGACAGCAGGCCGAAGCCGTCGTCGCCGCCAAAGGTACCGTGGATCAGCCATAATCTGGCGATTCTGCGCTGGGCCAGCATTCGATTGAACTGGTCGAACGCCAGGGCCGCATTCACCTGCTGGGGAGCCTGGACGATCTCGTAGCGATCGTCGGCCACGTCGCCATTGTACGACTGGTGGGAAAACCCAGCGGCGGTTGCCAGGGTAGGGCAGCACGCAACGGCCGCCGCCATCAAGGCCATCGCCACCGGCAAACCGTGCTGGCGTCGAACACTCGGATGGTTGCCCATGCTTGTAGCTCCCCTGGGGAGTGGTTGGAGATTCTGCCTGGCCTAGGTGCCCAAGCGACCACGCGCCCGGGGCCGCTGCCAAATTGTTGGCACCTCGCGGCCGCAGCGCTCTTGTGGTCTGCGGATCGGTCGCCCGCCACTGGAGCATCGCACGGATCGTCTTGGTCGGCAAATGGCCGCTTGTGGAGGGAGGCACCGTGCTATCCACTCTGTGCGGTCCGCTCTGTGCCATGCCTCGGAAGATCGCACGGCGGCACCGTGCTAATCATAATTGCCTTGGAGGCGGGGCAAAATGGTCAAGAATTTGCCGGCCGATTGGAAAGATGCGAAGGCCGGCCCCCAAACGTTCTGGAAATCGGACCTTACGGCAATGGGAGCGGCCCCGCGATCGCCCCGTATAGGCAACGGGCGGCCGCAGTCGTTTGCGGGGGGGAGCCTCCGCTGCGAAGCGCGAAAGCTACCGTAGTGGCGGTCGGCGTATGTCGGGATGGGAAGGGGAGGCCGTCTTGCTCACGGAAACAGCTACCAGGAGAGTTCCAAACCCAAGTTCAAGCCGTGGTAGAAGATGGAACTATCCGCTTGGACACGAAGCGGGGTAGCCGCCGCCAGTTGGCTGCTGTTGGGCACCAGGGAAGACGCAGACGCGATCCCATCCACATAAATCACGCGGTAGCCGGAGCGGAGTCGCCAATTGCCGGTCAGGAGCCACGTGGCATCCAGGCCAAATTCTCCGAGTAGGGCCACCTCTTGGGTGCCGGCTCGGCCGGCCAGCGGCGCAAAGGTAGGCCCGATGGCACCCGTAACGGTTCCTCTGGCATCGACATAATAGATGCCGGTCTTGGCAACTCCGCTGAGGGTGAACCAGTTGCCGTCGTCCCAAAGGAGGGCGTCGGCACCAATCTGAAATCCCGAGAGATTGTTGTCTGCGGCAAAGTTCGCGAACCCGCTGGGAAGCGGTGCAAGCGGCAATGCTCCCACCAAGAATTGCTCGTCGAGGTCCACAGAGCGGAAACCCGCCAGCCATTGGATATCGCCAGCACCGGCGCGAACGTTGAACTCAAACGATTGCAGTCCCGACATGTACGTGACGTCGTAGGGGGGGCCCAGGGGGCCGGTCGGCGGGACCGTGGCCAGACTGCTTCCCGGCAGGGCCGCCGTGGTTGCCGACCGCGACCAGTCATCGACCCAGAAATAGCGGAATTCCAAGGCAATGCTGTTGCCCAGGCTCAGTTCAACGCCGGTTTCGATCCCCGGCCGAAAGTCAAAGGCGAACACGTCGCCGTTCAGAGGCTCCCCGCCAGGACCGATCAACAGCAGTTCGTCGCCAGCACGTTCCCTGGTGAGGAAGATCCAATCGACCCAGGCCGAGATTCCGGCGCCGCCTTCATCGGCCGTGTCGATCGACAAGCCATTGGCGAAACCAGTTTCCAGGGCGGGTTGAGACCAATTGGCCCAAAGACCGCCCACGGCTGCCGCAGCGGGTGCGGCAGGCCCTGGCTGCCGGGCACTGACCGGCACAATCGGCTGCGGATATTGGATGGCGCGTTCTTGGGCATTAAGCCAGTCGCTGGGCGGGGCGATGGAATCCAGCACCGAGGCCACACGATCATCGGCCGCTGCGAGTGACGCACTGATGAGCGCCCAAGCCAATGAAACGAAACCGCTCCAAGATCGCTTTGTGCGGAGTGCCATCGCACTTCTCCTGCAAGTGGTTGCGCCCCTGCAACCCAAAGGTTCGTGCGGCCGCGGACCACCAAGGGGACGCAGCCAACGCAAGCTGCATGCGCCACGAGATGAGCGCATGGACCGTTGCTTCCGCTACAATCGATCGGTCCGCTACGACCCGCACAGCCATGCATTTAGGAACAAGCAGCAAAGCCGATGCAGTTTCACAAAGCTGCGTAAGGTCGCCATTATCTCGCGGCGCCTTAGCCGAAGTGCCCCCCACGTCGAGTCGGCAGGCTTCTTTGTCACTGAATGCGATAGCTGGGGACAATTGGGAGTTGTGCGCATAATGGTGTGTTTAGATAATGGCGCCAATTCTTGACACTCTGCTCGTTCAGCGGACGATTACAATAGGGGACCGAATCACCTGGGCGAGGGGGACCAAGGCCCTGGTTTCGCAGTCGTCCTTCGCCGATTCGATACAACGTTGAGAGGGTTTAGCCATGCCAGAGGAGGCGAAAAGCGGTGCGACGTGGCTCGTCGTGTGGAAGGTCGCGCTGTTATACGTGTTCTTCATCATCGCGTCGGTCGTGATGGCGGTGATCGGGGCGATTCTGCTCCCGCTGGGGCTGGTCAGCTACCTGGTACGGCTGCCGTTTCGCCGCCGCGTTCACCCGACCGCCGGATAGCGCAGCGCGAGGGGGGAGTGCGGGCATGCCACCTCCCCTGTGGTTTCACCCATCGGGCCAACGCAACAGGGTTGGCTAACACTGGGCGGGCTAGCAATGGGCCGGCCAACCATAGGCCAGGCGGCCATCAACCGCTATGCTCTGCCGTGCTGGCGGATTAGAATCTACACATATCGCCCGGTCACGATGACTGGCGACTTCGGGGCGGAACTAGGGCTGCGGCGCGGGAACATGGTTCGCAGCCAACGGCCAGCGCCGGTGAACATTCCACCCGGCCTGCTCTACGGCATTGGCCTTGTAAGGGGGGGCACGTCCGCTCCCACGGATATATCGACAGGGGCAGGCGTGGATGGCGTTCAGGTGGGCCGTTTTGTGGGTATATGACGATGCCAGGTGCGGAGGCACAACCTGCGAAGCGTTGCGTTGAGCATGCAGCGCTATCCGATGTCGGCTTCCGCCGCAGCAACAACCAGGATTCGATGGTTACGATCCTGGCCAGCAGCGAGGAACAATGGCGCCTGCGAGGGCACCTGTTCATCGTCGCCGACGGCATGGGCGGACACGCGGCGGGCGAACTGGCCAGCAAGCTCGCCGTAGACACTATCCCGCTTTCCTACCAGAAGCAGCGCGATAAGCCGCTGGCTGAAGGCATCCGCACGGCCGTTCAAGAAGCCAACCATGCCATCTACAACCGAGGCCGGGTCAATCCCGATTTTCAAGGGATGGGCACCACCAGCAGTTGCCTGCTGATTACGCCCTCGGGAGCGTTGATCGCGCATGTGGGCGACAGCCGTATCTATCGCCTGCACCGCGGCAGCTTCGAGCAATTGACGGCCGACCACAGCTACGTGTGGGAACTCACCAACGGCGGCCGCAATCCGCTGCCTGAAGGGGCCGTCGCCTCCGTTCCCAAGAACGTGATTACACGCTCGTTGGGGCCCAATCCCAACGTCGAGGTCGATCTTGAAGGCCCGTTCGCCGTGGAAGCGGGCGACTGCTTTTTGTTGTGCAGCGACGGGCTGTGCGGGCAATTGTCCGACGAAGAAATGGCTGCCGTCGTTCACACCCTGGCGCCGGCCGAGGCCGCCGAAACGCTGGTTCACCTGGCGAACCTCCGCGGCGGGCCAGACAACATCACCGTTATCATCGTGAAGGCGCTTTGCAACTTGGGGGCCGATGAGGACGACATATTCAACCACGTGGTGAGCGAGAAATCGTCGGGCATCCATCCGGGCGTGTGGGGGGCACTGGGTGGAACCGTCGTGGCTGGAGTGCTGCTCTCCCTGGTGCGGCCTGTTTATGGTTTGATCGCCTTGGCGCTGGGCGCGATTGTCAGCCTGGTGTTGTATTTCAGCTTGCGAGGCCGCCGCGGTACCGCGGGTTCGGCACTGCGGCGCGGGAATGGTCCCTATCGGGCCGTGGTCAGCCAGCCTGGCGAGGAAGTGGTTCAGGCGATTGCCGAGATTCATGCCCAACTGCGATCGGCCGCCATCGACCAGGATCGGGTGGTAGACTGGAACCGCCTGGAAGCCTTTGAGCGCGCGGCCCGACAGGCTGCCGCCAATCAGGAACTCGTCGTGGCAGTGCGGGAGTACTGCCGGGCCGTGAACTTTTTGATGCGAGAGCTGAAGAATCAACCGGCGCGCTGATGCCGCCGGTTGTCTTGGCTTGGCCGGCGGTAGGGTAGCGCGTCCAGGGCCTGCTCCGGTGGCACGGCAGCGGTTGTCGCGGCACCTGCCCTCGCAGCATGCCTCGGATAGTTTCTTCGCTTGGCAATCTGCTTCTTTAAGTGAGTAGAGATGGACGACTTCGACCAGCGCTGTGTCCGGCCCGAGTTTTTGCCGCTCCAGCCGACGGAACCGTTGGCACCGCCCATCTATCCCTCGGCCGTATACCGCTGCCGCGATACGGAGCAGGCAGCCGCATTGATGGCTGGTGAGCTTCAGGGGTACATCTACAGCCGCGAGGGCCATCCCAACGCCCAATTATTGCAGGACCGTTGCCGTAGCCTGCATGGTGCCGAAGCGGCCGTGGTCTGCGGTTCTGGAATGGCGGCCCTGTCTGCGGCACTGCTCGCTCTGTTCGAACGGGGCGACCACGTAGTCGTTAGCAATCGGCTCTACGGACAAAGCCTGAACTTGCTTGTGAACGAAGCCGCCCGGCTGGGCATCACCAGTACGGTTGTTGATACCTGCGACTTGGACGCCACGGCGTCCGCCCTGCGCGACGGTACGCGGCTGATCGTGGTGGAAACGCTCACCAATCCCACGCTGCGCGTTAGCGATGTGCCAGCCCTGGCGGAAATGGCCCACCGGTTCGGCGCTCGACTGCTTGTGGATAACTCATTTGCCGGGCCGGCAATCTTCCGGCCTCTGGAGCATGGTGCCGACCTGGTTCTGGAAAGCCTCACCAAACAGATGAACGGTCATAGCGACGTGTTGCTAGGGTTGCTTTGCGGGACGCACGATGCCATGCAGCGCGTGCCGGCCGTGGTCACAACGTGGGGCTTCTCGGCATCTCCGTTCGATTGCTGGCTCGCGAGCCGTGGCATCGGGACTTTGGCCCTTCGGGCCGAGCGGGCAGCAGCCAACGCCATGCACGTGGCCCAGTCGCTCGCCGATGATGGCCGCTTGGAAGCCGTCCATTACCCCGGACTTGCCCATCACCCCGATTATCCACTTGCCCGGAGGCTGTTCGGCGAACGGCACGGGTCCATGGTCACGTTTACGTTACCGGGCGGACGTGCCGCAGCCGACGCTTTCATCAGGGCGGCGCAATCCATTCCCTTCTGCCCATCTCTGGGCGACTTATGCACCACGCTTAGCCATCCTGCCAGCACCAGTCATCGACGGCTGGATGAGACGCAGCGGCAGGCACTTGGCATCACCGGCGGTACGATCCGGCTCTCGGTGGGGATTGAAGATGCCGCCAGCATTTGGTCGGCCATCGAGCAGGGGCTCGCTGCCGCCGTGCCGCAGTAACGGCTAGCAGTGCTGCCATTTTGAATGGTGCAAGCATCGAGCCGAGGTTCCGCGCGTTAAGCAGCGCGGAGTAGATCAACCTTGTCGGTCAGGCGGAAAATTCCGGTTGCGGACCGCATTCCGGTTACGGCATGTCGCCTGATTGGGGGGAAGATACCACTTACACCCGACCGTGCCGGTCAGGTTGTGATTGGCGGTCCCGACATTTGGTTGAAGATTGCCGGTTAGGACGCCGATATCGAGTTTGCCGACTTTACCGCCGGGGCGCGCAGCAATTGCTATCGCGTCTCGGAGGACCGTCGTGGCGGCTATCCCCTCTGGCCGATCCAACGCATCCTCGAAAAGGCGTGCTACCCGATGAGCCGTGATACGCGAAACTTTTGGGCGATTGTCCTGTCCGGGGTCATGCTGGTCTCCGGCTGCGCCCCCAGCCGGACGTATTACTTCTTCGAAGACGGCGATTTGTCCCATTACAAGGGCGTTGCCACAGAACTGGAAGTGCCCGACGTCGACGGCTGCACACTCGACGAGGTTCGCTACGCGACCACCCCGATCACGCTAGAGAACTACGAGAAGTTCACCGCGGAGGACTTTTGGGACCTCTCCCTGGAGGAAACGGTCCGCATCGCCATGATCAATAGCAAGGTGGTGCGGCAGGTGGTTGTCCCGCGGACTACGGCTTCGGTGCCCATCGTGGGACAATCCCCTGAAAACCTGCTGCGGGGAGCGGGGGCCGCGGGCGATGGCATCGCCACCGTGTACGACCCGGCCATTCAGGAAACCAACCCGACCGGCGGTTTCGGCGGTGTGGGTGTTGAAGCGGCCTTGAGCGCCTTCGATGCCCAACTCAGCTCCAACATCTTGTGGAGCCGTACTGAGCGGCCGAACAACCGGGTGGTTGATGAATTGATCGACCAGTTCCAGCCGCTGAACACCTTACAGGAAAACGCCACTTTCCAGGCGCAGATCGCCAAGACGGCAGCTTCAGGTGGTCGGTTCTTTGCTCGTAACAATACCATTTATACCAACAGCAACACGCCGACACGTGCGGTACCCAGCGACTACTACACCGACTTTGAACTCGGTGTGACGCAGCCGTTGTTGCAAGGGAATGGCGTGCTGTTCAACCGGATTGCCGGTCCCAATAGCCAGCCGGGTCTGTACAACGGCGTGGTCATTGCCCGCATCAACAACGACATCACGCTGGCGAATTTCGAGATCAGCGTTCACAACCTGGTGCGGCAGATCGAGGACGCCTACTGGGAACTGCACTTCGCTTACCGGGCCTTGGATGCCGACCGCCGCGGCCGCGATGCCTTGCGGGAGTACTACGAAACGATTGCCGCCAAACGCCGGGTGGGCATCCAAGAGGGCGACGAAATCCCCTTCTCCCAGGTGCTCAGCGAATACTACCAGTTTGAAGCTCAGTTGAAATCCACGCTCCGTGATCTGCTTACGGCCGAGAACCGCCTGCGGTACCTGATGGGGCTGGCAGCCAGCGATGGCCGACTGATTCGCCCCACCGATACGCCCACCACGGCTCCTTATGTGCTCGACTGGAACGAGATTCACTGGGAGGCTCAAGGGCGCAATGTCAGCCTGCGTGCCCAGCGGTGGGAGGTCAAACGGCGTGAGATGGAACTGATCGCTTCGCGGAACTTCCTGTTGCCGCGGCTGGATGCGGTAGCCCTCTACCGCTGGCTGGGCCAGGGCGACCAGTTGATCGATCCCAATGGGCGAGGGGTTTTCCCCTACGAGGGTAGCGACGCCTTCGCCACGCTCACCGACGGCAACTACCAGGAGTGGGAGTTGGGCTTCAACTTCAATATGCCGCTGGGCTTCCGCCGCGAACTGGCCGGCGTACGCAATGCCCAACTGCAACTCGCCCGCGAACGTGCCATCTTGCAGGATCAGGAACTGGAAGTGTCGCACCTGCTGGCCGAGGCCTATCGCAACCTGCAAAGCGATCACGACCTGGTGCGGGCACGGTTCAGTGCCTGGATGTCGGCCAAGCGTGAAACCTTCTATGTGCGGACCCGCATCGAGGTTGGCCAAGGCGTGCAACCGATGGAAGGCCGCGACCTGTATCGCGACCTCCGCGATGCCACCCGCCGCGAAGCCGTCGCCGAACGCGACTACTACCGGGCTGTCATCAACTACAACCGCTCCATCACCGAGGTCCATTACCGCAAGGGCAGCCTGCTGGAATACAACAGCATCTACCTCGCGGAGTCGCTCTGGCCTGGCAAGGCGTACTACGATGCCAAGGAACGGGCTCGCGAGCGGGATGCCGCCCTGTTCATCGACTACGGCACGACGCGGCCGCAGGTGTTCAGCCGGGGGGACGTGGATCAGTGCTTCTGGGGCGATCGGCGCGACGCCGCTCAGTTGACGCCGACGCCGCAACCGCTGTTCCCCGAACCTCAGGAACAAGAGCCGCAATCCCAGCCACAGCAGCAGGAACCACTGCCAACGTTGCCGGGCGAACGGAACGACTCACCGCTGGACCGGCAGCCGCCGTTCCCGCTGCCGCGGGACGGTAACGCGGCCCACCTTCCAGGCTGGCCGGCGCAACTGGCAGCAGGCAGCGAGCGCTTGTCGCGGCACGAACGCCCGTGGACGCCCGAGGGACGCTTCCGGCAGGCCGGGGCACAGCGTGCGGTAGCCTGATCTGGTTGCCTCTCGGGGCCGAACGAACCGCCCCATGCAACCGCGCAGGACGGCAACGAATGTCTGACAGCCACGCCCTTGGGGTTACGCTCAAGGGCGTGGTGCATTCGCCCCGGCGACCCTCGGCTGCTCTAGTGCGGCTTCACGGCCGAGATCAGGAAGGTGGGATTGAGCGCATCGAAGCGGATACGTTCCAACTGGTACGTACCCCGGGCCACGTTGATCATCCGCACCTGGACGTTGGGCACATGGCGGTGCAACGCCTCGTGAACGCCGCCAACGTTCTCCACGCTGGCTACGTTCACCACGATGCGGCCGTCCGGCTTCACACGCCCATAAGCGGCTTCCACGAGCAGCGCCACATCGCGCCCGGTACCGCCAATAAACACGGCATCCGGGTCGGGCAGTTCTTTCCAGGCTTCCGGGGCGCGACCCAAGACCGGGGTGAGGTTCTTCACCCCGAACCGCTGGGCATTCGAGACGATCAGACGGTGATCATCAGCATCCAGTTCAATCGCGTAGACCTGGCCCGAGGCAGCAATCTGCGCCGCTTCAATCGATACCGAGCCACTGCCAGCGCCCACGTCCCACACCACACTTGAGGGCCCTAAGTCCATTTCGGCAAGTGCCATCGAGCGGACTTCGCAGGGCGTCAAAAGCCCCTGCTTGGGCTTGGACTGCAGGAAAGCTTCGTCCGGATTGCCAAACAGCCGTCGGCCCGCCAGGTCGCTTGGCCGGTCGGGCACGTCGGGCTCGCGCACCAGGATCAGCACGTTCAGCGGGTCGAACGTCATCTTGGAGATGTAGGTGAGCGTGCCGTAGGTTACGCGCTCGTCGGGCGAACCCAGATTTTCGCAAACGTATGCGTTGAAATAATCGATGCCCCGGTCGAGAAGTTGCTGGGCTACGACCGCTGGCGTGTTGGTTTCGCTGGTGAACAGCCCTACCTTGTCGGCAATGCGAATCCGCTCCAGGACTGACTCCAGCGAATGGTTCGCCAGATTCGTCAGATAGGCTTCCTCCCAGCTTTCCTTCACCCGGGCGAATGCTAGCTGCATGCTGCTGACATGCGGGATCACGTCAAACGTGTCCTTGCCAAGCCGATCGCACAAGTAGCGGGCAATGCCGTAGAACAGCGGATCGCCCGACGCCAGCACCACCACCTTCTTGTTGCCGCGGTTGGCTACCGCGTCGACCGCCAATTGCAGGTCGGTGCCAATCACGATCCGCTGCTGCTTGCCAGTTGGGATGCGGGCCAGCGTATTGTCGGCACCAATCAGCACGTCGGCCTGCTCGATGGTCGAACGGGCCGCCGAGGTCAGGCTTTCAAAGCCTCCGTCGCCTACCCCGATGATGCATACGCGTTGCGGTTCGTCGGCCACTGCTGCGGGTTCTCCAGCAAACGTTAGGGGGGGACATTCAGCGCCGCCGAGGGCGTGTGCAGCGGTGAAGGATACTGCAAACGCATGGGGCGAAAACGCATCGAACGAAGCATCACAGGCTTCGCCGTGCGCGATTCAGACCGGCCCGCGGAACATTTCCACGCTGGCTGGGGGGCGAATCGGCACAAAGCCCAGATGCTACGCCGCGCTTGGGATTGATTGGAGCGGTTACTCGTGCGAAGCCGCGGTCTCGGGCTTGCGGACCTCGTGCCGGACGACCTGTTGGCACGTGGGGCAGCGGTCGCCGCGCTTCACCCAACCATAGCCAAGCTTCCATGCCAGCATCACGCCGCATGCGGCGCCGGCACCAAACAGGAAGCTCATCATGGGGTATTCGTTCACCGTAATATGGGCAAGCAGGTTCATCCTTGGCCTCAAACGGAGTAGGGGAATTGGATTCGATCCAGCACCGCGCCGCCAACGCTCGTCGCCATCGTGCAGCCACGGCAGCTAGCGCGGCGCCCGCCAGATGCCGCGCCAACGCGGTATCAGTGTACCGCACATGGGCCATGCCAACCAAGTCCTGCGACAAGCGGGAAGGCTCCCAATATCGGGGCGGTGCGGCCCGGCCACAGCGCTAAAAATTCCAGGTGCCAGCGTGCGAACCGGATGCGGCAGGCGACCGGAAAATTTCAGCCTGGGCCAGGAGAACCGGGGGCCATTGGATGGCAACACGCTGTGCGGCAGCCGCCGCCATGCACCCGGCTGCTAGCGGACGGCTGAACCGGGGTAGTCGCACCGCCGGGACATCGCTATACTCCCGCCCTCTCGGTGCCCGGTGCCGCTGCCCCCAGGGGGCTGCGCAGACGGCGCCGACTACCTTTCTGACGGTGTCCCGGCATTTCCCGATTTGCCTCGTGCTTGAGCTGGCAGTGGATCGATCTGTGCGCTGCAACCGACGCTCGCTGCGCGCCGCACTGGCCGCGGCCTTGGCGACCGCCTGCCTGATGCAGGTTGGCTGCATTACGCGGCGGCTTACGGTTCGCAGCAATCCGCCGGGCGCGATGGTCTACATCGACGATTACGAGATCGGCCCCACGCCCGTCAGTGTGCCGTACACCTACTACGGCACGCGGAAGATCGTGCTGGTAAAGGATGGGTATGAAACGCTGACCGTGATGCAGCGCATTCCGGCCCCCTGGTACGATGTTTTCCCGCTCGACTTTGTGACGGAAAACGTCATTCCCTGGGAAATCCGCGATCAGCGAACGGTCGAATACAATCTCACGCCCAAGCTGGTCTTGCCGCGGGAAACCGTTCGCCAACGCGGAGAAGAACTGCGGCAACGCACCCTGGGGGCCGCGGTCTTGCCGGCCGGTACACCGTTGCCTTCGCCCGACGCGCCGCTGCCGCCGGGCGTACTGCGCAACGAAACGATTCCGCCGGGCGGTTACCCCTCGACTCCGTTGCCGCCCCCGCCTCTTGGCGCCCCGGCCGTCCTGCCACCGCCGCCCAATACCAACGTCCTGCCGTCGCGCGAGGCGCCCATTACCTTGCCACCCCCGCAATAACCGTGTCGGGCAGCTGGTAGGTGCTGACTGCCACGTGGCACGCTGGGTGAGTAGCGTTATTGGGGGAATGGCCGCCCTCTGTGCGGCTACTTACATCACCGGGAACAGACGCTGCCGGGTTTCTTCGTCGGCCGTGCCGGCATACTCGCTGATCTCGAACACTTCGCAGTATTCGATCTTGGCACCCCGTTCCGACCCATAGGTCTCGATCAACCGCTGGCGGAACAACTCGGCGAACGGCAAGATCCGCTCGCTGTACCAGCCGCGCAGCCAGGCGAGTCGCTGGGATGGATCGGTGGGCACTTCTGACAGCCGGCCCTGGTTGGCGGGCAGCCATTCATAAACCTGTGAAACGTGGCAATTGAGCATGGCCACCGCCTGGTCGACGAATTCCGTCGTGTCGATCACCGCATCCGGTTGGAGGGGATAAGGCTTGGTGAACCGGTCCGGCATATAGGCCACGACCGGTTCTTCATGCTTCTGCACGACGGGAACGTCGGGCACCACGGCCGGCACCGTCACCATGTACGAGGCATCGCGGACGACGTTCCCCACCGCGCGATGGTCCGGGTGATAATCGTTGGGCCGGTGGGTCAGGATCAGATGCGGACGGTACGTCCGAATTTCGCGGATCACCTGCCACCGCACGTCCAGGGTGGGCTGGAGCATACCGTCGTGGTTGTCCCAGGTGAGGTAGGTTGCACCGATCACGTTACCCGCCGCGGCCGCTTCTGCCCGGCGCCGCTCGGCGAGTGGTTGCCCACGCATTTCATGATGGCCTGCATCGCCGTTGGTGACCGAGATGATGCGGACTTCGTGCCCCAGTTTCCGGTACAGGCACATCAGGCCCGCAGCGTGAATGTCGGCATCATCGGGGTGGGCTCCAAGGACGAGTAGGCGCAGTTTCTCAGGCATGGCTTTCGCGGCAACGGATCAATAAAGGGACTGGGCAAAGGACAACAACAGCGGCGCTCGGAACGCCGCCCAGGCCTGAACCCGGCGTAGCCATTGAGGGGATGGCACGGCGTCGAAACCGCCCACCGGTTGTACCACGGCCTCAGGCTTGGGGAAATTCCCCCCCGCTGGGCACGGCCGAACGCTGCTGGAAGACTGGCGAGCGGACCAAACCAGACAGCAAGGTGGCTCCAATTTGGAACGTCCTTGCAAAAAACACAAGGTCCAAGCGTACACAATGCATACCGCTTTGCAGCCCCGAGCACCCCGAAAATAAATCGCCCGCTGATTCAATTGACAACGCTGCAAATCGACTGCATCATGCGAACCGGTG
>CAZEEG010000104.1:0-16360 GCA_964511065.1 uncultured Pirellulales bacterium
AATGGAGAGTTGCCGTGTCACCGAGCCGCGTCATGTCCGCCGTTTGTGCCGCTTTTGGGGTTGCCGTGGGGATCGCGGCGGCTGGTTCGACCGCATGGGGCCAAGAGAACGGGGCAGCCAAGTCGGCGCAGACTGTTCGATTGCCCCGCAACAACCTGCTGGTATTTCGCGGAGAAGCGGGAGAACTCCAGAAGGTGACCGATCTTGGCACCTGGCAGCACCGCCGGAAACAAATTCTCGATGGCATGCAGCAGGTGATGGGCAAACTGCCCGGCGACGAAAAACGCTGCCCGTTGGATATGAAGGTTGAAGAAGAGGTGGACTGCGGCAGTTACGTGAGGCGGCGGATCACGTATGCTTCGGAACCCGGCTCAAGGGTGCCGGCCTTTCTGCTGATCCCCAAGGCGGTGCTCGACGCCAAGGCCGGCGACCAGCAGGCCCAGGCCCCGGCGGTCCTGTGCCTGCATCCCACGGATAACGTTAACGGCAACGGCGTGGTGGTCGGACTGGGCGGCCGCGCCAATCGTCAATATGCCAGCGAGTTAGCCGAGCGAGGATTCATCACCTTGGCCCCCAGCTACCCTCTGTTGGCCAAGTACCAGCCCGACATCAAGGCCCTGGGCTGGGAAAGCGGCACGCTCAAAGCCGTTTGGGACAACATCCGCGGGCTCGATCTGCTCGATTCGCTGCCGCAGGTCCGGCGCGGCCGCTACGGTGTGATCGGCCACTCGTTGGGCGGACACAATGCCGTGTACACGGCCGTATTCGACGAGCGGTGCGTCGCGGTCGTTTCCAGTTGTGGGCTGGATTCATTCCTGGATTATTACAGCGGGCAAGATCGCGTCTGGCAGCCCGGTGCCGGCTGGACCCAACTTCGTTACATGCCGCGGCTGGCCGACTATCGGGGCCGCCTGGAAGAAATCCCGTTCGACTTTCACGAGCTGATCGGAGCCTTGGCCCCGCGTTACGTGTTTATTTCGGCACCGGTTCACGATAGCAATTTCAAGGCCGATAGTGTGGACCGCGTGGCCGCGGCGGCGGAGGGGGTGTTTCAACTCTATGGGAAGGAAGATCGGCTAATAGTGGACCATCCCGACTGCGGCCACGACTTTCCCGAGGCCATGCGACTTAAGGCGTACGAATTGTTTGAACAGGTGCTCAACAGCGCCGATTCGCGGTAATCCGCAGCTTTTGGACTGCCCGGCGTGCGCCCAGTGGGGCTGCTGCGTGTTCCTTGATGCCGCGCAGGCACTCTCCTAAACTGCGTGGCAATTGCTCTCTGGTTCATAATGCACAGGCGGCTACGGCTGTGGCAGTTCGAGCCGCGCCCGCGAACAGCTCATAAGGATTCATCATGACGCGCCCCGTATTGATCGCTGGCCAGTGGCGAGAGGCCGACGCTTCCAGCACGTTTCAGGCTGAGAACCCGTCTGCCCGTGAGAAGATTGCCGACGATTACCCTGTGAGCCGCTGGAGCGACTGCGATGCTGCATTGGCGTCGGCAGCGGCAGCGTTTCAGATACTTCGCGAGATGCCGGGACATCGGCTGGCCGAGTTCCTTGAAGTGTATGCGCAGCGACTGGAGGAGCGGGCCGAGGAACTGGTAGCGATGGCGCAGCAGGAAACGGCGCTTCCCAGTTCACCCCGGTTGCGCGATGCCGAACTGCCTCGCACCACCAACCAACTGCGGCAGGCCGCCAACGCCGCTCGCGATGGCTCGTGGCGGCAGGCAGTGATCGACACGGCTGCCGGGATTCGCTCCTGTTACGGTCCACTGGGGCCTGTCGCCGTGTTTGGGCCCAACAACTTCCCGTTTGCGTTCAACAGCGTGGCTGGCGGCGATTTTGCGGCAGCCATTGCAGCCGGGAATCCGGTGATTGCCAAGGCCAATACTTCGCACCCGGGCACCACGCGACTGTTGGCGGAAGAGGCGCTGATCGCGGCGCAAGAAACCAAGATGCCGCCCGGCACAGTGCAACTGCTGTATCGCACCAGCCATGAGGACGGCGAACGCCTGGTGGCCGATCCCCGACTGGGTGCTACCGGGTACACCGGTAGCCGCAGTGCGGGGCTGAAGCTCAAGGCGGCCGCTGATGCCGCTGGCAAACCAATCTACCTGGAGCTATCGAGCATCAATCCGGTGATCGTCCTGCCCGGCGCGATCGACGAGCGGGGCGACCAGATTGCCGATGAGTTTCTCAGCAGTTGCCTGATGGGCACGGGGCAGTTCTGCACCAATCCGGGCCTTGTGGTCCTTTTGGCCGGAGAAGCCAGCGATCTGTTCGTCCGCAAGCTGATCGAGCGGTTCGATGCGGCCCCAGTGGGCACGCTCCTTTCTGCAGGGGTTGCCAAGAGCCTCACCGAAAGCATCAAGCGGCTGAAAGATGCCGGCGCTACGCAACTGACCGAGGGAGCGGGCGAAGGCCGCGGCTACAGCCACCCCAACACGCTCTTGCAGATCGACGGCGCTACCTTCCTGGCCAATCCTGAATTGTGGCAGACCGAGGCCTTCGGCAATGCCTCGCTGCTAGTGGTGGCCGACGACGTGGCCCAGGCCGCGCAATTGGTCGATCACCTGGAAGGCAACCTCACCGGCTGCATCTACAGCGACACGGCCGGAAACGATGAATCGGCCTACCAGCAATTGGCCGTACGCCTGCGGCATAAGGTTGGCCGGTTGCTCAACGATAAGATGCCAACCGGCGTGGCGGTCAGCCCTGCCATGAACCACGGCGGGCCTTATCCGGCAACAGGCCATCCTGGGTTTACCGCCGTGGGCATCCCGGCCTCAATGATCCGGTTTGCCATGCTGCAATGCTACGACAACGTGCGGCCCCACCGCCTGCCGTTGCTACTGCAGGATGCCAACCCCACCGGCCAGACGTGGCGGTGCATCGATGGCCGCTGGACGCAGGACGCTGTTGCCTAAGTGTCCGGTGAGTGGGAAGCGGCCAGGGTGGCTCATGGCAGACCTCCCCCACGGCCAAATGGGGATTGTTCCGATCTGTCGCCCGGAGCGAACACCGCCGCATACGGGCCACGAATCGCGAAAATGCCAAAATTTGGAAGTTTGGCCAAAATGCGAATGCGCCGCAAAGGGCGTCAATTGGCCGCCGTTTGCGAGCCAGCACGGCATTTTCCTTGGTATTGGACACGACCGCTACACCAGCGGGGGGTGTACGAAAGTGCGCAGCGGCTTGTGGCAGAGTGTGGCTGAACGGCACAATGTAAGGAGTACCAGGATCGCCCGGGATCGCAGGGCTTGAGCCAATTTTACTTATAGACTCAAGGTGCTATAATTAAAGGGGTTGAGTGATACCGGCCTCGTGCGAATCTTGTCTGTTCGCTCCCTCGCACGATCATTGGCACGTCTTTTGCTTCTGTGAGCGAGTGTCACACCCGACTGCCATTTCTCGCATCCCGAAACCTACCGGCACCATGGTGCTGGGAGCGGGGAGTCGCAAGTGCCGGAACCATATCATCCGGCCGCGAATCGCGAAAAATGGGCAATCCAAATCTACCGTTCACACGTATTCATATCAGGCACCCGATGATTAAAACATCCGCACACGACGCGACACGCAACGCCGCGCTCCCGCTCAGTGCGGTGAGCGACGAGGAGTTGCTCGAACGTTACCGGCAGAATCGAGATCGCCGGGCGTTTGAAGAAATTGTCAAACGATACCAGGGCGAGTTGTACAGCTATCTCAGGAGATACCTGGGCGACGGTGCTCTGGCCGAGGACGCCTTCCAGGCGACTTTCCTGCAATTGCATCTGAAGTGCAACACATTCCAGCGGGGTCGCAAGCTGCGCCCGTGGCTGTATACCATCGCCACCAACCAGGCGATCGACGCCCAGCGGCGCAACAAGCGGCACCGGGCGGCCAGCCTCAATGGCGGCCGCGGCGAGCAACCGAGCCTTCTGGAGCTCACCGAAGGCGACGTGCCTGGCCCCGACGATCAGATGCAGGCCCAGGAGTACCGCCAGAAGGTGCGGGAAGCGGTAGCTTCGCTTCCGCAACCGTTGCAGACGGCAGTTAACCTCATTTACTATCAGGGCATGAAGTATCGCGAAGCGGCCGAAGTGCTCGATATCCCCGTGGGGACCGTCAAGAGCCGGCTGCACGCCGCGATCACCAAGTTGAACCAGACGCTAGGTGAAACGGATCTCTCACAGGCATGACTAGCCAGCAGCGAGAACAGTTGATCGGCTATCTGCTTGGCGCATTGGACGACGACGAACGGTCGCAAGTCGAGGCCTTGCTTGAGCAGCAACCCGAACTCCGGGTTGAATTGGATATGTTGCGGCGGACCCTTACGCCGCTGGCCGCCGATTTGGATGACGAAGAGCCGCCCGCCGATTTGGTCAACCGTACTTGCGGGTTTGTGTGGCAAGAGTCGCGTCTTTTGCCCGTGGAGTTGTCGCCCGAGTGTGAGCAGCCCATGCGGTTGCGCGATTTGGCCGTGGCGGCATCGATCCTGTGCGCAACCCTGTTGATTCTTTTTCCGGCGGTCAGCTATAGCCGTTTTACGGCCGAGGTGACCCGGTGCCGGGAAAATATGCGGCACCTTAGCCAGGCACTGGCCCGGTTCAGCGAGGATCACGGCGGCTATTTTCCGCCAGTGCCCGAGGCTGGCCCGCTCGCGGTTGCCGGCAGTTATGCCCCGCAATTGATGGAAGTGGGCCTGCTGCGTGAGCCGCGTTACCTGCAATGCCCTGGCGGCGTTTCCGGCCAAGGTTTTTATGTCCCCACCATTGAAGAACTGCGGGCCGCCAGCCTCCGAGAACGGCAGCGCCTTTGGGAGCAAGCCGGGGGGGATTACGGCTACCGCCTGGGTTACGTCAATCAGGGCCGGTACGTGCCCGTTCGCAACCTGCGTCGGGAACATGCCGTGATTTTGTCCGATGTGCCGGGCCGCGACCTCGACGGCTCGCCCAGCACCAACCACGGTTCCCGGGGGCAGAACTTTCTGTTCGAAAGTGGCCGCGTGCAATTCCTCAAGACCTGCAGCATGGCCGACAACGACCACTGTTTCTTGAACGACGATGGTATCGTGGCCCCGGGTCGCCATGCCAACGATACGGTGATTGCCCCCAGCCATGCCCAGCCTGTGGTGTGGGTGATCCGCGACTGATCCCCACGGCGCGGTAAGATTCCACTACTCCTGCATTCCTCAACTTGCATCACCGGCCGGTTCATGCGACCGGCCGCTTTGCATTCCAGCCCACTGGACGCATGACAGCCCCCGTTCTCTCGCGGGGCATTTCACTTGGATTCTGCCGTGGGTCGGCCGATAGCTACGGGGGGCCCAACCACTCGCCCAGGCATGCTTGTTGGCCTCAGGTGCTTGGATTCTGCCGCTGATCAGACCGATGACTAGGGGGGATCCCAACCACCGGGGCACCAGGGATTGCATCGCAAAATGCGAAACAGACCGCGGCAGGCGCCAATCACCGCACCGTCTTTCTTCACCGCCCCGATGAAGTAGTGGCTGCACGTGGGATGGAACCGGCATTGACGCCCGAAAATCGGGCTCAAGAAAATCTGGTAGAGCCGCACCAGACCAATCATCAGCCATCCCAGCAGCAGATAGTCGGGGATCCGCAGTACCGCGCGGGCGATGCGGACCAGCAGCGAACGCTCGGGCCGCTTCCCATCGGGCACGCCTGCCTGGCCCCCTGGTAAGGCAGGCTCGGCGGTGGGCGCGTTGGCCGCCGGGACAGGTTCGGAATCGGAGGTAAGGCTCACGTCGTTTCTCGCTGAAATCGGCGATTCAGCTTTCGGGTCAGGTTTCGTAGCGACCGCTGGACGGAAGCCAGCGTTGGTTCCACACCCTGCCGGGGAATGACCACGTAATCGAAGCCTGGCGGGAGTTCGTGCTGCAAGAGGCGGAAAGCCTCGCGGATCACCCGCTTCCAGCGGGCCCGCACATGGGCCTTTCCAATCTTACGCGACACCGATAGCCCGAGCCGAGGGTGCGGCAGGCCATTGGGGGCCGCAAACACCAGGAGCACGTCGTCGCCCGCCCGTTGCCGCAGGGCATACACCCGGTTGAATTCCGCCGAGGTGCGCAAGCGAGCGGTCTTAGGAAAACTGAAATCGGGCATGGCCTGGCTGGCTAGGACAAATCGCGCATGTTGGCTGCCGCCACCTGCATGGTAGGGAGAACGGCTCGAAAAAATCTACCACGGCATCGCCACCGCAGGGAATGTGCACCGGATGGGCCGCCCATCCCCCCCAATTGGCGCAGGCCTCGATGAGCCGCGATGTCTCGGGAGCCCGGCTGCATTTCCTGGTCAATGCAGTGCGGATCGGTTATAAGGAAAGTAGGTTAACCATACACTCACCCCGCGGGGGTGCCGGCGAGGTTTCGCCGACTCCCGCGATGCATCCCTCGGCCCTGTCGTAACCGTTTGCGGGGCGCTGCAGTCTGACGTTTCCCCCGGTCCTACGGCCCTTTGCACCGGTCAATGCCGATGCCTGCTCTCCCCGACGAAACCGCCAACGATGCCGCAATCATGCGGGCGGTTCAGGGTGGGCAGACGGAGCGGTTCGCCGTGCTGGTCCAGCGATACCAGCGTCCGCTGCGGCGCGTAGCATGGAGCCGGTTAGGAAACGTGGAGCTGGCCGAGGATCTCGTACAAGAAACCTTCTTGGCGGCCTTCAAGTCGCGGCACACGTTCAAGTGCGATGCCAATTTCCGCACCTGGATTTGGACCATTTTGCTGAATCTATGCCGCCGGCATTTCGTCCGCCAAGGCTGCCGTTTGGCCCAGGTCCCCTGGTCGCAACTGGGACCGCACGAGACGGTTCGAGAACCTCAGGTGGCCTCGTCATTGCCGGGCTGGGAGAATACCGAGCTCCTGGAGACGCTGCTAGCCGCTCTGCCTGAGCTTCAGGCCGACGCGCTACGGTTGCGATTTTTCGGACAACTGAGCTTTCAAGAAATTGCCGAAACGATGGGCTGTAGCCTGGGTACGGCCAAGAACCGCGTCAAGGCAGGGCTGGCCCAACTGGCTATCGCCCTGCGTGAATCATCCGAGGGCGGAAGGCCTCATTCTGGCATCAACGGCCAGAAGGGTGCGCTGCCGAGGAAGGTCCAATGAACTGCGAACGCGTATTCGAGCTCTTGATCGGTGGCGATGCGGACCGGCATCCAGCCATTGGCGGCAGCCATCTGGCTGCCACGGAGCAGCGGGCCTTGGCCGTGCATCTGATGCGCTGCCCCAGTTGCCGCGCATTGGAACAGCAGTTAGCCCCTGCACTGGAACTGTTCCAAGCGGCCCTCGACGAGGAACATTCGGCTCTGCAGGGCGAACTTCCCAATTTGAAGCCTTGTGCCGACCCGTCGCAGGCGGAACACAAACCCGCCGTCTTTCATGGCGCCGAGGAAGATCGGACCGCTGGCTTCAAGGGTCTGCCTCCGTGGAAAGCGGCAGCGGATAACCTGCCTCAACGGGCGGATGGCTCGCGGCGTCCACTCGACCGCGACTTCAACGTGGGCCCTCCACTAGCCTGGTGGAGAATCGCCGCGGCCCTGCTGCTGGGATTCGTGCTGGCCGGCATCACCCAAAGCGATCCCCAGCCAACGTACCCGGAGTCCGATGCCCTCGTGGCTCAAGCCGATTCCACGGCCAAGCCGGAGAGCGCCTCGTGGCTGGCGGGACAGTTCCCCACGGCGCGCCTGGCCGATTGCGTTCCCCAGGCGGCCTTGGGGTTGGGCGCCAATGGCATGTGCTGCACGATGTGCCATCACGCGGGCGGATCTGCGAATCAGCGGACTGCCAAGATTAGCACACCGCTGCACGCAACACTGCTCGCCAGTTGCGTGGTGTGCCACACGCACTAGCCGCACTCGCCTGTAAGGGGAAGAATCTGCTGCAACGTGGCTGGCCGTACCCCAGCGGCTATTGCCGCCTCTCACCAGTGCATTCTGCTGCCACCCGCAAACGGCGGCTCAGCCAGCGGCCGCTCCCCCGGCCGCATCGCGTGAATCCGGACTCCGCAGACGGCGTGGCCGCTGTTAGAATGGCGACATGGAACAAAACACGCACAAAAAGCTGTATATCGAAACCGTTGGCTGCCAGATGAACATGCTGGACAGCGAACTGGTTGTGGCCGCACTGCGCCAGCGCGGCTACACCTTGGTGGAGACCGCCCGTGAGGCCGACGCGATCCTGTTCAACACGTGCAGCGTCCGCCAACACGCCGAGGACAAAATCTACAGTGCCCTGGGACGGCTCAAACACGCCAAGACCCATCACCCCCACAAGGTGATCGGCGTGCTGGGCTGCATGGCGCAGAACCATCAGCGACAGATTTTCGAGCGGGCACCATTTGTCGATCTGGTGGTGGGCCCCGGCCAGCTTCACCAGGTTCCCGACCTCATCGAGCAGGTGGCTAAGGATCGCCAACCGCGGCTGGAGGTCAGTCTCGACCGCAAGGCAGGCACGCGGTCGGAGGTTGCCAGCAGCTTTGAAAGCTACGATCCGCTCCGCGATCCGGAAATGCGGCCCACGCCGTACCAGGCTTATGTCCGGATCATGATCGGGTGCGATAAGTTTTGCACTTACTGCATTGTGCCCAAGGTCCGTGGCCCCGAGCAGAGCCGGCCGCCAGAACAAATCCTGGCCGAAGCCCGAACGCTGGCCGCTGAAGGATGCCGCGAGATCACGCTGTTGGGGCAAACGGTCAACAGCTACCGGCACCGAGCGGGCGAGCGAACGACCCGGTTCTCCGATTTGTTGGCGATGCTGCACGACGTGGAGGGCATCGACCGGATCAAGTTCGTTACCAACTTCCCCAAGGACATGACGCAGGATGTGCTGGAGGCCGTCCGCGACTTGCCCAAGATCTGCCGTTACCTCCACGTGCCGGCCCAGAGCGGGTCGAACCGCGTGCTGGAACGGATGAAGCGGCTGTACACCGTGGAAGAATACCGCGAGATGATGGCCCGCATCCGCGAAACGATTCCCGGCTGCGCGGTCACCAGCGACTTTATCGTGGGCTTTTGCGGCGAGACCGAAAACGACTTCGCCCAAACGGTGCAATTGGTGGAGGAGTGCCGCTTCAAGAACAGCTTTATCTTTAAATACAGCCCCCGCGAAGGCACCAAGGGTTACGACCTGTTCGAAGACGACGTGCCCGAGGAGGTCAAGCGGCGGCGGAACAACGAATTATTGGCCATTCAGAATGCCATCAGCGAAGAAGACAACCAGCCGTTCATCGGGCGTGAGGTTGAAATCCTGGTAGAAGGGCCGAGCAAGCGGGCCGCCAAGCAGCAACGGGCCCAGCACGCGCACCTGCATTCCCCATTTGAAAATGAGCCTCCTGCCGGTAGCTTGCCGATCGTCGCCCCGTCGCTTCCTGGTGCCGAAGGCCTCAGCCACGCGCATGGCGCGTGCGGTTCCGACGGCGCTTGCGATTCGAGCCAGGACCAGGGCGAGGGGCATTTGGTTCAACTCACAGGGCGTACGATGTGCGACCGCATCGCGGTCTTCGATGGCAATCCTCGGTTGATTGGGCAGATTCTGCCGGTACGCATCTACGATGCCAACGCGTTTACGCTCTTTGGCGTTGTCGTCACGCAGCATGCAGGCCCCGAAGTTTATTCGCTCAGTCTTTCGTGATGCCTGGGGACATGCGGCCCGGAGGCAAACCAGCGCCCCCTGGCTGCCTCCGGGCGACGGAAAATTGCGGCGAGGCTGCTCTTTTGCCGCGCCCCGTTCTTGCGTTACGTTTGATGGCCTCTCGTTCAGCCAGCTCACCGAGGAACGATCGTTTGATGAGTGAAGCACCAACGCTCGACTTGGCAGACTATGTCCGCAGCATCCCCGACTTTCCCAAGCCAGGCATCCTGTTCCGCGATATTACCCCCATGCTGCGGCACCCGGCCGCTTTCCGCCAGGCGGTGACGATGCTGGCCAACCGCTATCGCGGCATTCAACTCGATGCCGTGGCCGCCGCGGAAGCGCGCGGTTTCATCTTTGCCGCGCCCCTGGCCATGGAGTTGGGCATCGGGTTTGTGCCCGTCCGCAAACCCGGAAAGCTGCCCTTCGACACGCACGCCTTCCATTACGAGTTGGAGTACGGTTCTGACTCGCTGGAAATCCACATCGACGGCATCACGGAAGGCCAGAACGTGCTGATCGTTGACGATCTGCTCGCCACCGGCGGCACCATCGACGCCTGCTGCAAACTGGTCGAAAAATGCGGCGCTAACGTGGCCGGCTGCGCCTTCGTCATCGAACTGACCAGCCTGAAGGGGGCCCAGCGCATCGCCCGCTACCAACCGTACAGCTTGCTGAAGTACGAGTAGGCCCGGGATCGGCGCCTACATTCCCCGTCGTCGGTCAATGCCCCGTTGTCGCATGGGCAGGCACCGAGAAGTGGGCCACGAGCGGGTGTTCAATTCGGGCGTAGTCGTCGTACTTCATGCGGATGGATTCCGTCCGCTGGTTCCCCTCGAAAACGATGTAACCGTCCTGAATGAGCGACGCGTCCACGATCGTTTCCATGTCGTACGCGGAACCGAAGGGCGGCAAAACGCCGGGCCCACAATCCGGGCAGTGCATGTCGATGTCTTCTTCGCTGGCCAATTCAAGCACGGCGCCCTGCAACAACCGGCTGACCTGGTCCAGGTCGACGCGGCGGTCACCGGGCAGCACCGCCAAGATGTAGGCAAAGCCCCGGTCGGCGCGCAGCAATACGGTCTTGGCGACTTTCTCGCAGGGGATGTGAAGCGTATCCGCCAATTCCTCAGCACCCACTGCGGAAGGGTGCCTGATCACTTCGTACGGGACGTCTTTTGCATCGAGAAACTCTTGGATGTTCATCGAAATTTCTCCTGAAGGATGTGCGGCTGCGCCTGCTCCTCCTTCGCTTGTACTGTGATGCGCTTACTGTTGAGAGTGGTTGGAAAAACCGCAGGAGCCCCGTCTCCCCCGCGCCGGTTTAGGACCAAAAGTAACTGCAAAAGCTGTGCCTCGATTCAGCACCATGCGCTAACGGGTCAGGCTGCCGAACCTTACGGCACGAGAATTTACTCCAGATTGCGCAGGAAGGCGGGGCTCTAACGCGCAGGGAGATTCTTGCCCGATATCGCAATCCCACCTGCGAATCTGCGGCATCTGTCCATGCCAGGTGGCGTGGCAACCTTCAGCAGCATGGTTGCGCGTTGCGCAAGTTGTTCGCAGCGCACTCCGCACGGTCGCCGCACGTTTGCCCCAGCGGGGCGATTAGGCGACTGAGCGCGTGCGATTCAAGCGCGGCCGAAGTACCACCCAGCCGCTGGCAGCCAGCGCCGCCAGAGAAATGAGCAGGCACGAGGCCGCCAGCCAGTCACCATATTCTACGTAGAGCGATCGCCCACGGTGCGGCCCCACTTCCGCCAGCAAAAAGCCTTCTGCCCGGCGGGGACCTCGGGCCAGGACCTGGCCGTGCTGGTCGATCCAGGCCGAGAAGCCCGTATTGGCGGCGATCAGCATGGGTTTGCGGCATTCGACCGCGCGAAACACGCCGCAGATCAGGTGTAGATCCAGTTCACTGGAACCGTAGAACCAGCCATCGTTGGTCACGTTCACCAGGACGTCGGGTTCTTGGCCGCTGGCCGTCAATTCAACCACGTGCCGGCGAATGAGTTGTGGCAACAAGCTTTCAAAGCAAATGCTGGGGGCGAACGTCAATTGGCCCACCTTCATGGCCTGCGGCGATTCACCGGCCGACAACCCGTCTCGCATGGGAGATAGCTCGTACAGCCAAGGGAAATAGTCTCCCAGGGGCACATACTCGCCAAAAATGACCGGATGCATTTTGTCATATCGGGCTATCAATTCTCCCTGCGTGTTGAACAGCATGGCGGCGTTAAAGTCCTCGCGCCGCTGGGGGCCGAAATGATCGACGTTCACGCCCGCCAGCAGCGGAACCCCCAACTGCCGGAGCGTATAACGCAGCAGCGCTTGCTGCCCTGCCAGGAAACGGTCACGCTCGACATGAAATTCTTCGAGTGTGAGGCCCTCGGGTGGGGCGGCATCTGGCGCGAACGTAAAGTAGGGAGGGCCGAACATCGTTTCCGGCCAGACCACCAGGTCGGAGGTACCGTATCGCTCGAGTGCTTGGAGCGAAAGCTCCAGATACCGCTCGTAGATGCGATTGGAGCGGCCGGGATCGGGGGCAAATGTGGTATCAAACGAGCCCTGGATCAGGGCCACCCGGACTTTCTCGCCCGGCTGCTCCCAAGTTTGTTGCTGCCGCAGGGATCCATAGGCCCACATGGCGGCCACCACGGCCAGGGCTGCGGCTACCCCCACCGGCGATATGCCGTGCCACCGGCCGAAGATTCGGGCGCGACTGCCGCTTGTGGCCGCTGCTCCCGGATCATCAGTGGTGGCCCCGGAGTGCAAAGGGTTTGGCAGGGCGACCGCTAACGTGGCCCCTGCCAGCATCAACAGGAAACTGATTCCGTAGGCCCCCAGCACGTCGGCCGCCTGGATGACAGGCACCCACTGGTACTGCGTGTGGCCCAGGCTGGCCATGGTGAAACCGCCGAGCACGTGCCCCCGGGCGTATTCGCAGGCGGTCCAGGCAATGGACGCGGCCCAAGGAACCGGCACGTGCCAGCGGTGCTTGAGCAACCGGGCAATGCCGATAAAGCCGGGAAAGTAAATGGCAACGTACCAGGCCAGCGCGAGCCAACCGAAAACACCTGCCCAATGAGGCAGGGTCAGCCAATAGAACGTGGCCAGCCAAAAGAGGTAGCCCGCCCAATAGATTTGTCCAAAGGGGCGATGCAGCAGCATCAGCCGTGTTACCCGAGCAGGCCGGTACTCAGGGAGAGCAGCGGAATCGTCCTTGGAATCGCCTGTCTTCTGAGGGGATGTGCGTCGCCGGTTCGGCAACTGCGGCAGCGCGATTAACCAGGCCCAGGGCAGCGGCGCCAACCAGGCAAGCGGCCACCAACCCAGCGGTGGCAGTGCCGCCCAATACAGAAGCCCCCCGAGAAGCGTGGGCCAGAATGCATTATGCTTCCAAAACGGCCGCGATGGGTCACCCTTTGGCATGGAATGGCTCAATGGCTCCGCCCTCGAGTGCGCGCCCGCCGCAGAACCCAATTGCACGCCACGGCGAAGCACCCGCGGCCCACGATCGCCGGCTTGTTGGGAGACAGAACGGGAATCGTCTGGAGGGGTCACCAACGCCATGCCAGGGTGGGCTGTCTGGGATCGTTACTCGGCCAAGGAACGCAAGCGAGCGTGGCGCGTTTCTGCCCTTTAGGCCACTGCCCGCCGCCTACGGCCGCGTGGCCGCGGGCGTAGCGCGGCGCTGAGCCTGTTCGCTGTTCCACTGGAGGAAAGCCTGGCTCATTTCCAAGCGGATGCGCTTGTACAAGTCGACGGTGAGCAGCGACGAGTGATCCGCATTAGGGATAACTTCAACCACGGCGTCCAAGTCGAGTTGGTCGAGCGTTTCGGCCAGCTTGATCACCGCGCCTTCCAGGTAAAACGTATCTTCGCTGCCCATGAAGATGTGCAGCTTGCCGCGCAACTTCCTGGCCAGGACATCGTGGTTGCGTTCCAGGATCAGGCGCAAGTCATATTTCTGCCATGCTCTGGCGACCTCAGGATCAATGCGGCCCGTTTGCCGATCCCACAACTGGCGCGGCTGACCGTTAGCATCCAAGGGGCTGAACACGGCTTCAAACGATCGCAATTGTCCGCCGCGCCCGATCACATCGTCCATGTGGGCAAACGAGTCGTACCACAGCACCGCGCGGCCGTCCTTGCGAGCCAGTGGACGACGGTTCCCCTGCTCGTCCTCGTACAGGCTTTGTGGCGGGTTGGCGTACAGGTTCACGTTCTGAAAGTCCCTAAAATCAACCGGGTCGGGTGCCGTGGACCAAACACCGCCAAAGGTATCCGGGTAATTGATCTGTAACCACAAGCTCGACCACCCCCCGGAACTATGACCGTTGACGAAGCGGGCCCCGGCCTGCGGAATCGTGCGAAAGTTGGCATCGATGTAGGGGATCAACTCTTCCACGAGCGCATCGCCACGAGGGCCGTTCGTTGCGCTATTGGCATAGACGTGGTGCCCCCATTTGCACTGCCCTGAGAGCATCACTCGGATAAATTCTTCCTCGTTTTCGGTGAGCGGTTGTATCCCGTCGCGATAGGCTTCTGCCTGGCGATGGCTGCCGCCGAAACCGGGGATGATGTAGATGGTGGGGTAGCTGCGATTGGGTTGGTCGTAGTACGAGCGAGGCAAGATGACCGCGCACCGCTGCACGACCTCGCGCCCGTGGAAGTCGGAAAGCATCTTGCTGGTCACCACAACTTCATGGACCCAGCGGCTTCCGCGGAATGGCCGCTCCTGTACCACCTGATTGAGTGTCAGACGAATATCGCGGCCGGGCCCAACTTCCGCTTCGTACACCTGGCTATGGACGTTGCCCACGCCGTCGGCCGGTTTGGCGTGGTCATGATCAGAATCCAGAATGGCCTGTACGAAGTACCGCCCCGGACGAAGCTCGGCCGTTGGGCCGGGAAAGCCCTCGGCTCGATCGTCCACGGCCACGACTTCACCCGGCCGAAACTCGGCCACATCAATACCAAAAAACGGTTCGGGCCGGAACCAATCGGGGCCCTCCATGGGGGGCCGGTTATTGCGCTGCGATAAGAATACGTATAGCCGGCCGGCAATCGGCTGCTCGGCAACACTGCTGTCTAGTTTGACCAGAAACCGTGGTGCGTTCCCAGACTGCGCGCTTGCTGTCGCGGCATGCATCCCCAGCGTGATCGCGATCCATGCGACCAGGACGTTTGTAACTGAACTGCGTGGCATCGATCGGTACCTCCTGTGATCGCGCGCTCAACGCTATCTTCCCCATGCCGGGGGATTCTAGCAACTTGCCCGAAATGGCGGCAGATCGGGTTTGGGCAATTCTCGCCATTCCCCGGCAGCATGGGCCAAGGCTTGCGCACCGGCCGAATGCACCGGCCTATTTTCCGCAGCACATCAAATGCGCGGAGGGCATTTTTAGAATGGCTTTAGACAGCACGCGCGGAAAACGCAAGCTATGTTAATGATGGTGGACGTAACGAAAGCACGGAAACGGTTCAGTCAGGCATGGCCCATGCGAGGGGAAAAGGCCAGAAACCTTGAAACCGTCTTGCCCTTCGTAGCGTATGAACCAGTATGCACGGGGGGTAGCGCAGCCAGTCCGATCAAGCAGCCAGCCAGGACCGGGGGCTACCGGTGGCGCGGCCCTTGCCCTCAGCATCTGCGCTGCAAGTGTTCCAGATTGAGGCGCGGGATTTTCAGAACCGAAGTCGTCGTTCAGCAAACTATTGAAATCAAAGAGGTTGTGCCGCCGTGCGCAAAATCGCGCAACGGAACATCGACACAGGTCGATTTGAAGCGTTCCGCTGCGCCTGTATTGCAATATTGCGCGCGGGCGCTGGAAGATGCTGCTGCATCAGAATGAGACGCAGAAATCTGTGTCCTTTGTAACTATCGACTGCTTAACAACTTGTGGCATTTGGCGGCTTCCTGGCTACTGTTTGGCACTGGCTTTGCTTAAAGAGCGTATCCAATCACAAGACTGGCCCGCGGGGCCTTCAACGTATGAGGTGGGGTGGTTGTCTTGCCCCTGGCCATCCCACCGTGCCAATGTGGATGTGGCACGTTGAAGGCCCCTGCTTTTTTCCCTCGCGGCGCCTCCTCTTCGGCCGTTGGGGGGTACCAGTCTGCTCGCTGTCTGAGACTGCGTTCCCTTCACTTCTCTCCTGGATTTGACGCACGGGTAGCCGGTTGCTGATCGGCTCGTGGCAATTCACGACGGTTGGATCGCGGATTTCCTCTCTGCTTGAGCTCGACGCATGGCGCCACCAGCAGCGTTCCCGCCGGAAAATAGCCTTGCCATGCAAAGCTGTTTCCGTTCGATGCTTGTGGCGTTCAAGCACAGCTTGCACTTGATCGCTGGCGCGCATTCCACTACATTGATTGCGCTCGGCAAGGTAGCCCAGCCCCCTTCTTTGTAGGGAGACCCTACATGTCTCAAATCACTTACTTCGTGCAAGAATGTCCGACCTGCGGTCGTCGACTTGAGATTCGCGTGGAGTACATGGGGCGTCGGGTCGCGTGCCAACACTGCCATGGCCAGTTCGTGGCCACCGATCGGCCTGAGTCGGATGACGGCGCTGCTTCTTCCAGCAGCATTCTTCGTCGGGCGAATTCGCTGATCGAACTGCTGTCACGCAAGCGGACGGCGTCGTAGCCCTTCAGCCATTTCCGTTGGTCGTGTGACCTCGCCCATACCGGCGCACGGTTGGGTTCGCAGTCTGATTCAGCGCGTAACGTGC
>CAZEEG010000104.1:16460-19315 GCA_964511065.1 uncultured Pirellulales bacterium
ACGTGCTGCCGGCCGTGACTGGGTTGTTGCGAGCGGTGCCGCCCGGTTCATGCCCGGATTGGCAGTCGATGGAACCGGCAGCTTGCGGCCACGCCGCCACTAACGCCCAGTGGCTCCCTGCGCATTAGCTCACTGAGGGTGTGGCAATCATCAACCGTGCGGGGCGGGGCGTAACGTGGCCGCCCGCCTCTGAGGCGCTGCTTCGCCTGCCATGCCGATGCTGCGAGCACGTCGCGATAGATGGCTGGCAGTCGCCGTCCAACGACGGCGGCAGTTCTGCTATAATTCGGGCAGTGAACTTTCGTTCCCTTATGGATGAGTTTCTGCCTGCGATGAGCCGCGAACCGATCCTAACCAACACGCCTCCCAGCGACGACGACTTTGAGGGATTGCGCCCCCGCCGGATGAGCGAGATGGTGGGGCAGAAAGAGGTCGCCGCCCGCGTTGCCATCGCCGTCAATGCCGCCAAGATTCGCGGTGAACCGCTAGGGCATATCCTGTTCGACGGCCCACCAGGGCTGGGCAAGACCACGTTCGCCACGGTCATTCCGGCCGACCTTGGCGTGAGTTTGCAGATTGCCAGCGGGGCGGCCCTCGACGCGCCGCGCGATTTGATGCCCTACTTGACCAATGCGGAAACCGGTTCGGTCCTGTTCATCGACGAAATCCACCGCATCTCCAAGTCGGTCGAAGAATTCCTCTATCCGGCGATGGAAGATTTCCGCATCGACATCGTGCTGGGCGAAGGGATCAATGCGCGCACCATCAACATGCAGTTGCAGCCGTTCACGCTGATCGGAGCGACCACGCGGGCAGGCATGCTTTCGGCACCGCTGCGCGATCGATTCCTCATCCGCGAGCATCTCGACTTCTACACGAACGAGGAGCTGACCGAGATTGTACTTCGCAACGCGGTTAAGCTGCGCACCAAGCTCGATCCCGATGCTGCTCGCGACATCGCCATCCGCAGTCGCGGGACACCCCGCGTGGCCAACAATCACCTGCGCTGGGTACGCGACTACGCCACCAGTGAAACGTCCACCGGCCACATCACCAGGGAAGTCGCCCTGGCCGCTCTGTCCATGCGAAAGATCGACTCGCTGGGACTGGACGAGCAGGACCGCAACTACCTGTTGACGATTGTACGCCGATTCCACGGCGGGCCGGTGGGGGTCGAAGCATTGGCCCACACCATGAACGCTTCGGCCGACACGCTGGTGGACGACGTTGAACCGTTCCTGTTGCGGAGCGGATTGGTCATTCGCACGCCCCGCGGACGCAAAGTCACCCCCGAGGGCTACGAACATCTCGGGCTCAGCCCCACCGGCAAGAAACTGCTTCCCGACGCGCAAAAACCGCTGTTCGGCGACTGAATGCGAAACAGCGACCGGCTGGGACTTGCGTTTGAATTCCCGGCGCAGTGCCGTTGATTACGGCACTGCGGCCCCATCCGTGCCCGACGCGCGGATTTTCACCCAGGAAGGGGCCTCGCCACACGAAGCCACACCAACGAAGTAGCTGTGATGCTCGATGATCTGCCAACCGCGGCCGGCAAGGTGGAGGCTCAATCGCCCAACATCAGCCGTGCCGCTATGGCGTTGATCACGTAGATAATCGCCAGGATGATCAGCACGCCAATCAGGGCTTCCATCGGGTCGCTCTCCCGTTTTCAAGTAGCTTCCGCCAAAGCGCGGGCGGTTTGCCAACCGTGTCTCGTCTGCGCGTTCACCGTCATTATAACGGAAGGAAGCCGGGCCTGGTAACAGCGAGTGCGGCAGCGTGCAGATGCTCACCGGTTTTTGTCGGCGGGGACTGGACCGGCCATGAATCAGCGGGCTACGATGGAACCCGGAACGAGCCAGGGCCTGAGACGGCCGACGCAGGGTCTGCGCCATAACGGGGATCGAACAGAGAACGAGCGACCGGATGTCAACCGACGTACAGGAGTTGCTGGCAGAGCTTGAGCGCAACATGACCAGCGTTGTGCTGGGGAAGCCGCACGTGGTGCGGTTGTGCGTTGTCGCGCTGCTGGCCGGCGAACACGTGCTGCTGGAAGATGTGCCCGGGGTCGGCAAGACCCTGATCGCCAAGGCATTATCTAAGAGCGTTGATGGCAGTTTCTGCCGAATCCAGTTCACGCCCGACCTGCTGCCCAGCGACATTCTCGGCGGCAACATCTTCAATAGCCGCACCGGCGAGTTCATTTACAGCGCCGGCCCGATTTTCGCTAATATTGTGCTGGCTGATGAAATCAACCGCTCTTCGCCCCGCACGCAAAGCGCGCTGCTGGAGGCGATGAGCGACCGCCAGGTATCCACCGACGGCGTGACCCATCCACTGCCCAATCCGTTTATGGTGATCGCCACGCAGAACCCGTTCGAGTTCGAGGGCACGTATCCGCTGCCTGAAAGCCAACTCGACCGGTTCCTGCTGCGGACCAAGATCGGCTATCCCGACCGCGAGGACGAACGCAGGGTGCTGACCAGCCACCAGTACGGCGAACCGGTGGAGGAGTTGACTCCGGTAGTCAACTGCGAACAGGTGCTGATGATGCAGAAGGCAGCGCGCAACGTTCGCATCGACGACGCCATTCACGATTTTCTGCTCGATATCGCCGCGGCCACCCGCAACAGCGACGAATTCATGGCGGGCATCAGCACCCGGGCGACGTTGGCACTGGCCAGGGCCTGTCAGGCACTGGCATTGATCGAGGGCCGCGATTTCGTGACTCCCGACGATGTAAAACGTCTGGCCGTGCCGGTGCTGGCGCACCGCGTAATTCCCAAGGGCTTTTTGCATAGCGGCAGCAGTGAAACCGCCGAGAAACAAATCGAGCGGATGGTCGACGAAGTGCC
>CAZEEG010000105.1:0-19195 GCA_964511065.1 uncultured Pirellulales bacterium
CTATCGAGGGGGGGCCGCGACTCCTGTTGCTGTACCCGGCGGCATTCGCTATGCTTCCCGCCCCCTATCGGCATGCGCCGTAGATTGCGTGCTGCCAGTGCAAGGCGGGAACGGTTGCCCGCAGGTGCTCGGGAGGCTCATCGACCAACCCAGGCCATTGATGGCATGCCGCCGCGTGACGGTGTGCTTCCAAGGAGGGAATGGTGCTCGCCAAGTGGCCCATTCGCAACAAGCTGCTGCTGATGCTCGGCCTGCTGGCGCTGATCATCCTTGCGCTCACCCGGAGCAGTCTGTACGGCGTGTACGCCTATCGCGACCTGGTGAAGAGCCTGCAGCGGTTTGCCGAATTGCGCCTGGCGACGGAATTGGCGCAGGCGGTAAGCGATCTGCGCGTGGCCACCGCCCGGCTGAATGAACTGAATAGCAAGAGCCACAACGGTCTGCTGCTCCACGATAGCGAACCTGAAGTCGATTACCGCCAGGCTCGCGAGGACTTTCGGCGCCGGCTGGAACACGTCGACTTGGCCGTCCACGCTTATTACCAGGAGTTGAAAGAACAGGCGGCAGAGGGCAACAAGATCGGTGGACACCAGCGGGAGTTTGAAACCGTCCGCGAGTTCCAGACGGTCCTGGTTCGCATCCGACGGGCCGATCGCGACCACGACTGGGTGTTCGATAAAGTCCAAACCAGCCAGCTCGGCCGCGAAGTTGATCGCCTCCAGTTGCTGGCCGCAGAACTGCCCAGTTACCTGCACCAAAGCATCCTGGGGTTTACCAACGAGGTGCGGTCCACCTATCGCTGGTTCATCGGAGTGGCCTGGGTGACGTTGGTGTTCACCATCGTTCTGCTGCTGGCCCTGGTCTGGATGACGTACCGCAACATCTTCAGCCCGCTGCGGGCGATGGTCGAAACCGCCCGAAAATTCGCCGCTGGCATGTTCCAACATCGGGTGCAACCACGCGGTAAGGATGAAATGGCCGAACTGGCCGTGGCCTTGAACGAAACGGCCGCCCGCTTTGTGGCCGTGCGCGACGATCTCGACCGCCAGGTGCAGGAGCGCACGCGGCAGATTGTTCGCAGCGAACGCTTGGCGGGGGTGGGCTTTCTGGCCGCAGGTGTTTCGCACGAGATCAACAATCCGCTCGCTTCCATTGCGCTGTGCGCGGAATCACTGGAACTGCGGTTACGCGAATCCGACGACCCCCAAGCCGTTGAGGAACAAGCCGAAGTCGTCCGGCATTACCTGAAAATGATCCGCAGCGAAGCGACCCGCTGCCAGCAGATCACGCATAAGCTCGTCGATTTTTCGCGGATCGGCGAAACCGTCCGCATCTCCACCAACTTGCGCGTGCTGGTCGAGGAAGTGCTCGAAATGCTCGGCCACCTGGGCCGGTATCGCGACCGCAACATATTCCTGCGGCCCGGCAATGCCGTCGTTGCTGAGATCAACCCGCAAGAGATCAAGCAGGTGATTCTCAACCTGCTGACCAATGCCCTGGAGAGTACGCCGCCTGACGGTCGGGTTGAAGTCACCATTCGCACCATGGATGGCCAGGCCGAGGTGCAGGTCAGCGATACGGGCTGCGGCATGACCGACGAGGTGCTCGAACATCTCTTCGAGCCGTTCTTCACCCGCCGCGCCCAAGGGCAGGGTACCGGGCTGGGGCTTTCCATCGCCCACCGCATCGTGGCCAATCACGGTGGCGAGATCAAAGCCGAGAGCCCCGGTCCCAACCAAGGCTCCACGTTCACGGTCAGTCTGCCGATGGAGTCCCCGGCGGCCGTCCCCATGGCCCTGGCGTCGTAACCTTGGGGCCATCGCTTTAGCGCTTTCTTGACGGAACGGGCGGCAGCGACATGCTCCGCGCATGGTGCCCGGACCGCGGAATCCTCCCGCGCTACTTCACTTCGCGATAAGTGGTCCAGCTCATGTAGGCCAGGGCCAGAGCGCCGATCAGCATGCCGATGTCGATGAAGATGTCCGCCCGCTGAAACGGAAATTCGATGGCCAAGTCGAGCCCGAAGACCAGCAGCAACAGGGCGGCCACGACCATCCCGATGATGGAAAGTGCTTTGGGCATGAAGAAAGCTTTACTCGCAGGGTTCCTCGGACCACTCATAAGTTTCCAAGTATAGTTCGCGGAATCGGGCTGTCACCCCGTCGCCGGCCATCCGATCCAGGCCGTACGGGCTGTGCCGGTTGGAACGAAGATGGCGACCATTCGTCCAGTAGGGATGGTGCCAGCTAGGGGACGTTTCCGCGGCAGGCGTCTTTGCCTCCGATATTTCTTGCGGCAGGTGCCGAGGCGCCAGGCATCGTTGCAGCACTTGCCGTCCGGTGGCTTCATCCCACACTTGCATCGGCACCGCCGCCACACCTTGGGCAGCCGATTCACTCGCATGCCCATGTTCACCTCATCGCGGTAGCCCACCGTTGGTGTGGTAGGCTCCCGTTTTCGGCCGAACCAGCAGTTGCCCGATGGTGTCGAAGCAAAGCAGATAAGATAACGAGGAATGCGGCTGGAGAGAATCGGCGCTTGCCGTGCCGCCACCGGTTTTCTCCAGGCTGCCATGCGAACTGCTCTAGAATCTTTCCAGCCTGACGGTTTGCCCATGACTTCCAGCCCCCCGCAAGTTGCCGATTGGTCCTGGCTCCGGCAGAACATGCCGGTTCATCGCCGCTGGGCCTATTTCGACCACGCTGCCGTTTCGCCCTTACCGCAGCTTGCGCGGCAGGCGCTGCAGGTTTGGCTGGACGAAGCCACGGAACAAGGCGATACCGCCTGGCCGCGCTGGGCGCGGCAGGTGGAACAGGTTCGCCAGGAGGCGGCCCAATTGTTGGGGGTCGAGCAGGACGAAATCGCCCTGGTCCGCAATACCACCGAGGGGATTAACCTTGTGGCCGAGGGGTTCCCTTGGCAGCAGGGCGACAATGTCGTCTTTGCGGCCGCCGATTTTCCCAGCAACCGTTTTCCCTGGATGAACCTGGCATCGCGTGGGGTGGAGCCTCGGCCCGTGCCGTCGCAGGGCGGCTACCTGGAACCGTCCACGGTTGCCGAGGCCTGCGACGATCGTACGCGGATCGTGGCGGCAAGTTGGGTGGACTACCTGAGCGGCCGTCGCAACGATATCGCCGCCTTGGCCCAGATCGCTCACTCCCACGGCGGATACCTGTTTCTCGATGCCATTCAAGGGCTGGGCGTTCTGCCGCTGGATGTGCGCAGTGTGGGAGTCGATTTCGCCGCCGCCGATGGGCACAAGTGGTTACTCGGTCCTGAAGGCGCCGGCCTGGCCTGGTTCCGCCGTGATCTGCTTCCCATGCTGCGACCGCTGGGCATCGGATGGAACAGTTCGGCCCGGAGCGGCGATTTCAGCACACCGGGCATGCAACTCAAGGACACGGCCGCGCGGTACGAAGGCGGCACTTTTCCAACGGCCACCTTCCTGGGACTTTCGGCCAGCATGAAGATGCTACGGCAGTTGGGAGGGCCGCAGGCGATCGAGCCGCAACTGAAAAGTGTCGTTGCCGCAACGCGAGCGCGGCTGCGCAAGCTCGGCGCTCAACTGATCGGCGTTCCAGAAGGCGATGCCGTCGAAAGCGGAATCATCCTGTTCGACCTGCCGGGGCAGCCCGCCAACCAGGTTCGTCAGCGATGCCTGGAAGCCGGGGTGGTGCTCAGTGCCCGCGGGGGCCACCTGCGACTGAGCCCTCACGCTTATTGCAACGAGGACGACCTGGACCGCCTGGCCGCCGCGCTCCAGCGAACGTGACCGGCCCGCAATGCTGCCGTGGATCGGGCCGGGCGAACGTGCTGCACGCCAGGTTGTAGCCCGGCCGTCGGGGTGTTACGCTTGGGCCGCAGAGGGGTGGCGGTTAGCCTGCCCCGCGTCTCTCAATCACCCGATCGCTGGCGAGCAGCAGCCCATGCAATATCGCAATTTAGGACGGACCGGCACCCAGGTTTCTCGGTTATGCCTGGGCACGATGATGTTTGGCGGCCCGACCAGTGAGGCCGATTCAATTCGGATCATCCACCAGGCGATCGACGACGGCATCAACTTCATCGATACCGCCAATATCTACAATGCGGGCCAGTCCGAAGTGGTCGTCGGCAAGGCCTTGGCCGGCCGCCGCCACGACGTGGTGCTGGCAACCAAAGGGCGCCAAGCGATGGGCACGGGCCCCAACAGCAGCGGCGCCACGCGGCTGCACCTGATGCGCGAATTGGACAACAGCCTCCGCCGCCTGGGCACCGATTTCGTGGATATTTACTACGTCCACACGCCCGACTATGAAACGCCGATCGAGGAAACGCTCCGTGCGCTGGACGACATGGTGCGCAGCGGCAAGGTGCATTACATCGCCTGCTCGAACTTTCGCGCCTGGCGGTTGTGCGAAGCACTTTGGACCAGCGATCGGCTGAATCTGCACGCGTTCCGCTGCGTCCAGCCGCTTTATAACATTGTGAACCGCGATATCGAGGTCGAACTGTTGCCGCTGTGCAAGGAACACGGCCTTGGCGTGGTGAGCTACAGCCCCTTAGCTCGCGGCATTCTCACTGGCAAATACAAGCCGGGCGAAGACGCGCCCGAAGGCAGTCGCGCCGCCCGCAAAGACCCGCGGATGCTGCAGGCCGAGTGGCGCCAGGACAGCCTCAAAGTGGCAGCCGAGGTCGCCCGGCATTGCCAGCAGCGGGACATTTCGCCCAGCCGGTTCGCCCTGGCCTGGTGCCTGGCCAATCCGATCATTACCTCGATCATCCTCGGCCCCCGCACCTTGGAGCAGTACCAGGACAACCTGGGCTGCCTGGAAATCACCGTGACCGACGAAGATGAGGCCCTGGTCGACAGCCTCGTGCCGCCGGGCGAACACAGCGGGCGCGGCTTCCAAGACCCGGCCTACCCGGTGACAGGCCGCGGCCGCTGAACCGGGCCGCCACCCTAGCCCTGGGCAGGCCGTTTCATTAGACTAGCGCCGTCTCTGGCGGGCGATCCGTGCGTCCCGTTGGCGGTGGGCGGGTCATCGCGCCGCCCTGCCGCGATTTCACCAGGTAACGGTTCACTGTTTGCGTGACCACCACCACGAGGTAGTCGATATGGCGAAGGCCCCAACCGCTCCCGCTCAAATTCAAGTCGATCTCAAGGACCAGATTGCGATGGTCACCGGAGCATCGCGGGGGATCGGTCGGGCGATCGCCGCCTCCCTGGCCCGCAACGGTGCCACCGTCGCCTGTGTCGCCACCAACGAGGAAAAACTGAAGGAAACGGTTGCCGCGATTACCGATGCCGGCGGCAAGGCCAAGGCATACGTATGCAACGTGTGCGACAGCGCAGCGGTCGATCAATTGGTCAACCGGGTTGTCGAAGAATTTGGCCGCCTCGATATCCTGGTCAACAACGCCGGGATCACCCGCGACACGCTGCTGCCCCGCATGTCGGACGAGCAGTGGGACGAAGTCATCGCCACCAACCTGCGGGGAGTGTTTCTGCTCTCCCGGGCGGCGTCGCGCACCATGATGTCGCAGCGCCATGGCCGGATCATCAATCTGTCCAGCGTGTCGGGCATCCGCGGCAACAAGGGCCAGACCAATTACTCGGCTTCCAAGGCCGGCGTGATCGGCTTCACGCAAAGCCTGGCCCTGGAATTGGCCGCGCGGAACGTGACCGTTAACGCGGTCGCACCGGGCTTCATCGAAACCGATATGACCGCGGCCCTGGGCGAATTGGGCAAAGAGGAAGCCAAGAAGCGGATTCCCTGCAAGCAACTCGGCCAACCGGAAGACATTGCCGAGGCCGTTACCTTCCTGGCCAGTGGGGCCGCCCGGTATATCACCGGGCAGGTGCTCACGGTCGATGGCGGAATGACCGTCTGATAGGACGGTTTCTGGTAGCCGCCACGTGTACAATACTGCGTGCGCATGGCGCGGACCGCAGTTCCGGCGTTGGCCCCGGACGCAATGTGGACCACCTAAGGTAGTTCTCGCTTTCCAGGGCTTCAGCCATTTGGCTGCGTGTGTGCCCCCCGGCCATCGGCTACAAAATTACGGCCTCGCCGGGCCGGTTCGCTGCCCGCACATGGAACGTCCGCTCGATTTCAGGCCGCTTTGCTGAAATGCCGCGAACGCTGTGCATATACGGCAAACTTCCAGCGTAAAACCGTTCGCTGGCTGGATACCGGCACCACGGGCGGTCCATCGACTCCACCGCCACCGCGTGACCAACAAGTCGGCGACGGGGGGCTAGGGATGCCACGCATCCGCTGGGCAACGGTGCTAGCATCGGGCGGCCTCGCCTGCCACAATAACGGCTTTCACGGAGCTTCCCTCCAAGCCCACGAGTAATCAGGACGATGAACAAACGCTGGCATATTGCCACGCACGACCCGCAAAGGGTGGCCGACCTCCAGCGGGCTGCCGGAATCCCCGCCGTAGTTGCTCAACTGTTGCTGTGCCGCGGAATCACCCAGCCGCAGATTGCCCGAGACTTCTTGGCCGCTCCCTTGGGCAACCTCCGCCAGCCGATGGAACTGCCCGGCATGGAAGGCGCCGCGGTCCGGCTTTGGGAGGCCGTCGCCGACCAGAAGCGAATCGTTGTGTACGGCGATTACGATGTCGATGGCGTCAGCGGCAGCAGCATTCTGCTGGAGGCCCTGCGGCTGTTGAAAGCCAACGTCGGGTATCACATCCCGCAACGAGCCACCGATGGCTACGGCCTGAACCGCAAGGCGCTCAAATCCCTGGCCGATGAGGGAACCCAGGTGGTGGTGACCGTCGATTGCGGCATCACCGCCGTGAACGAAGCCCGCTACGCCCGCGAATTGGGCATCGACTTGATCGTCACCGATCACCACGAAATGGGCGACGAACTGCCCGACGCCACGCTGGTTCACCCGCGTCTGCCCGGCTCCAACTATGCCTTCACCGGCCTGTCCGGCTCAGGGGTAGCGTTCAAGCTGGCTTGGGCGTTGGGGATCGTCGCCGCTGGCGGCGGCGGGCGTACCGCACCCGAGTTTCGGGAATTTCTGTGCCGGGCGATGGTTCTGGCCTCGCTGGGCACGGTGGCCGACGTGGTGCCGCTGGTCGACGAAAACCGCATCCTCGTGCGCCATGCGCTCCAGAACCTGCGTTCGTGGAGCACGCTTGGGCTGCGGACCCTGCTTGAAGTGATGCGGCTGAACAAGACGCAATTCGGCAGCGAAGACATCGGTTTTGGCATCGCCCCGCGTCTCAACGCGGCGGGCCGCCTGGGGCAAGCCCGGCTGGCGGTCGAACTGCTGACCACCCGCTCTCCCGACCGCGCCCAGGAACTGGCTCAGTATATCGACCAGCTCAACGTATCGCGGCGTTCGCTCGAACAGAGCGTGTATCTGGCTGCGTTGAAGCAGGCCCAGGAACAGTTCGATCCCGAAAACGATCCGGCCCTGGTCCTGGCAGGGCGGGGCTGGCACGGCGGCATCATCGGCATCGTGGCTGGCCGATTGGCCGAAAAGTTCCACCGCCCCGTCATCATGCTTTCGCTCTCGGAGCTGGGCGACAAGCCCGCCAGCGGGTCGTGCCGCAGCGTGGCTGGCTTCAATGTCCACGAAGCCTTGCAGGCGTGCAGCCACCGGTTGCGCAAGTTTGGTGGGCATGCGGCCGCCGCCGGGCTTTCCCTGGATGAAGACCAGATCGACCACTTCAGGGCCGACTTTTGCGACTACGTGGCTGAGAAAATCACGCCCGAGCAGCGCATCGCGGAACTGGCGATCGACGTGGAGGCACCGCTTTCAGCCTTCACGCTCAAAACCGTCAGCCAGATGGAGCAGTTGGCGCCCTTTGGGGCCGGCAATGCCCGGCCGCTGCTGTGTACGACCGGCGTTCGCCTGGCAGGCCCGCCGCGCAAGATGGGCGGCGGCGAGCGGCACCTTTCGCTCCGCCTGGAGCAGCATGGGCTGATCCTGCGTTCGGTGGCGTTTGGCGGCGGCGAATGGGCCGACGAGCTGGAAAAATGCCAGGGGGCCGAACTGGCGGTGGCCTTCCGCCCCACCATTAACCGCTACAACGGCCAGGCCAACGTGGAACTGGAACTGGCTGATTGGAAACTGGCCAGCGAGATGTAACGGCACCTCCCTCGCGATGTTTTCAGCGGCAAGGACCTGCACTATCGGCCGACGGGCAACGGCTACCTGCTCTACAGCGTGGGGCCAGACGGCGAGGACGATCACGGACTGGTCAAAGGCGAAGGAAAGGGCGACATGGTGCTGGACATTGTCCGGTAAGTCGGCAAGCCCACCGCTGGTCAATGGTGCGATATCTCGTAAGCTGAAAGCTGGCCGGACTGGTGATGCGTGTCTTGCTGGGCCGGTTCCACTGCACGACCGCTTGGCGCTAAGCAACACCCGATACCGCGCGCTCAGAAGAGTGCACTACGGCCTTCCAAACCATGACCAGCACCAAACCACGCATTGCCGTCACGATGGGCGACCCGGCCGGGATCGGGCCAGAATTGTGCCTGCATCTGCTGGCGCATCGTCCCGCGGTCGAGGTCTGCACGCCGATTGTGTTTGGCGACTGGAGCATCCTGCAGCGCGTGGCGGCGAAGCTGGGACGCCCACTGGCGGCACGCCATCTGGAGGCATCGCAGCCGGTTGATTGGGCTGCCGTCGATACGCCTGCCGTTTACGACCTGGGCCACCTTGCCGCTGAAACCGTTGAGCCGGGCCGGGTTCAGGCAGCCTGCGGAGCGGCCGCGTATGTGTACATTAACGCCGCAATCGAAGCAGCCCTGGCGGGGCAGGTTCAGGCCGTCGCCACCGGTCCCATCCACAAAGAGGCTCTGCACGCGGCCGGCTACCGTTATCCAGGCCATACCGAGATTTTTGCCGAGCGGATGCGGGCTCAGCGGTCGTGCATGATGCTCACTTCTCCACAGATCACGTGCAGCCTGGTTACGGTTCACGTGGGCTACGCCGAGGTGCCGGCGCTGCTCACCACCCAGCGGATTCTTGAAGTGATCGACCTGACGGCCGCGGCCATGCGCAGAATGCGAAGGCGCGAGCCGCGCCTGGTTGTGTGTGGCCTTAACCCACACGCTGGCGAGGGCGGCCTGTTCGGCCAGCAGGAAGAACAGCGGATCATTGAGCCCGCGGTGCGCGCGGCCCAGGCCGCTGGCATTACCGTCACCGGGCCGATTTCCCCCGACACCGCCTTTCTGCCCTGGCGGCGTGACGAGACTGATGCCTACGTCTGCATGTACCACGATCAAGGGCTGATCCCGCTGAAAGCCTTGGCGTTTGATACGGCAATCAACACCACGCTGGGGCTGCCGATCGTGCGGACGAGCGTCGATCACGGTACGGCGTTCGATATCGCCTGGCAGGGCAAGGCCACGCCCGACAGCCTGTATCTGGCCGTGGAAACGGCCGCCGTGTTGTGCCGCACGTAGGATGACCGCACGCATTTTGGTGCAACGATAGCCGGGTGGTAAAACCGGCCCTAGGGCTGTTCCCGGTTGCGGTCCAAGGCAGGGAACGGGAACAAGGCACTTGGAGTCCGTGCGGTTCGGAAGATTGCTTCCATCTCGGCGACCACTTCGGGATGGTTGGCGGCCACGTCGCGTGTTTCGCCCGGGTCGCGGACCAGGTGATACAGTTCGGTCTTGATGGCGTTGCGCCCTTTATTGCGCAGCAGGTTTTGCCGCACGGCCTTCCAGTCTCCGCGGCGTATGGCCTGTTGGCCGCCGTAAGCCGGAAACTCCCAGTAGAGGTGGTCCGGCTTCTGCTGCTTGTCGCCTTGGCCCAGCAGGGTTGGCGCAAAACTGATGCCATCGACCTGGTGTTCGAACCGGGCGCCGCACACCTCGGCCACGGTGCTGAAGAGGTCCCAGTTCGCGGCGATATGGTCGCTGGTGGTACCCGGTGCGATCCTGCCTGGCCACCGCACCACCAACGGCACGCGGATGCCGCCTTCGTACAGGCTACCTTTGAATCCGCGGAACGGCCCGGCCGATTCAAAGAACACACTGTCGGAACCGCCCAGCCGATCGTAGGTGGGACCATTATCCGAGGTAAAGAACACCACTGTGTTTTCGTCGAGCTTCAGTTCCTTCAATAACTGCATGATGGCACCGATGTCGCGGTCCATGTGGCTGATCATTGCCGCATAGCCGGCGCGGGGCGTCGGGTGCTTGATATAACCGCGATGCTGGTAATCTTCCTCGGGGATCTTGCCGACATACTCTGCCAGCGATTCCTGAGGCGCTTGGATCGCCAGGTGGGGGATGGTAAACGGCAAGTACAGGAAGAACGGCCGGTCGCGGTTTTCGCGGATGAACTTCAGGGCTTCCTCGCGGAACCGGTCCTGCGAGTATGTTTCGCCGGTGGCCGATCGGTCATTGCCCGGCAGCGTTTCCTTCTGGTTGTTGCGCCAGAGGAAACGAGGGTAATGGTTGTGGGCGTGCCCCTGGCAATTGAACCCGTAGAAGAGATCGAAACCTTGTCGGTTGGGATCGCCGGTCGTGCCGAAATGTCCCAGCCCCCACTTGCCGATGGCGGCGGTGGCGTAACCTTGAGCTTTGAGGACCTCGGCCAGGGTAATGTCGCTGTCCTCGATCGGATTCTGGCCAGGGAACTCCCAGCCGTACTTGTCGGCCAGGTGTTGCAGGTGCTCAGGCTTGCCGTTGTTACGGATCCGGGCGTGGCCGGGATGCATGCCCGTCATCAGGCAGCACCGCGACGGCGCACAAACCGCGTTGCCCGAGTAAAACTGCGTGAACCGCATACCCTCGGCGGCAAGGCGGTCGATGTGGGGCGTCTTGATCCATTTTTGGCCATAGCAGCCCAACTCGCCGTAGCCCAAATCATCGGCCATGATGAGGACAATGTTCGGCCGCTGGGGAACATCCCGCGCCGCGTTCTCCTGAGCCCAACACGGTTGGGCAAACGCATCATTGAGGGATAGCCAACCGAGGATAAGCCCGGCAAGAACACGCCAACGTGCGGACAACCCAACAGTCAACGGCATGGCAATCCTCTGCAGAATGAGAGACAGTTGATTGGCCTGACCAGCAGCCGTCACCTTACTTGGTCGAAATCGTGTGAACAATGTTTATCCATGCGACGAGGGCATTTCGCGAGGCGCGCCTCTCGTTGGCTGCCTCGGTGCGTTACACTCGCTGATACCGTGAAATCGCATCCTTAGCGCAACGATTGAATCACTCGAATGTGAGAGTAACAGGGAATGGACAGCTTCTCGCTCGCGGTGGAAACGGTTGAGCCGGCGCTGGTTGCCGGGCGGATCGGTACGCCGGTGGCCCTGCGGATCTTTGCCCAAACGGCGATCGAGACTTCCCAACTGCCGGGTATCCTGGCCCGATCGCTGGAGGTGGCCGCCCGCTGGTTCGTCTCCGAGCCCGCGGTCGTGTACGCGGCGGGCTCGGTGGAAGGTGATGCGGCCGAGGGAACGCCCACGCCGCATGTGGCCTTGGCGGTAAGGTTTGAGAATGGCCGGGCGGCGGTGCTTTCGGCCGGTTTGGCACATGCCACGCCGCGGATGGAACTGCTGGTGATCGGCAATCGAGGCGTGATCTCCTGGGAGCCCGATTACGGGTTACCGATCGAGGGCGCGGCGGGTATGGATACCGCCTCGGCGACTGCTGTATCGCCGACAAAGTACCTTCGCCAGGTGGAAGAGGCGCTGGCGTCCAAGAACAGCTTGCCCGAGATGCCTGGGGGAGGTGGATCGGCCGCCGAAGGTGCCGCGCCCGTGCGGCTTGCGCCGCCGTATGGGGTTTTGCTGGTCGCCGGCAGCCACACGCACCAGGAGAACTATGCGCAGGCGTTTGCTGCCGATCCGCGTTGCCGCCTGGTGGCTGTTTCCGACGAGCCCGGTGTGAGCGGCCGCCGGCGGATGCTCAACGAGCGGTTGGCACGGCAGCTTGGCATTCCTTACCTGGATGATCTGTCGGCAGCGCTCCGGCGCGACGATGTGCAGATTGTGAGCATCTGTGCAGAACCGGAGCGGCGGGGCCCCATCGCCGTGGCTACCGCCGAGGCCGGAAAACACGTATACCTCGATAAGCCGTTGGCCGCCTCAACGGCCGAGGCCGACGCCATCGCGTCCGCCGTGCGACGGGCGGGCGTGGCCAGCCAGATGTTCAGCCTGATTGGCTCGTCAGCCGCGATGCGGGCGAGAAAGTTGGCCGCTTCCACCAACCTGGCTCCGTTGGCGGCGCTGCATGCCGATCTGTTGTTTGCCAAGGGCGATCCGGGCACGGCAAACCTTGCATGTTTGCGGCGAGAGTCGGCGGAACCGAAGAACTTTGAGTGGGTCGAATCCAAACGAGAGTTCAGCAACGTAGGCGTGTACCCCCTGGCACTTGCCCAGGTAATTTGGCAAAGGCCGCCGCGGCGTGTCTGGGCCGTGACGGGCAATTACTTTTTCGCCGAACACCAGACGAACCAGATGGAAGATTTTGGCCTGGCCGTGGTGGAATATGGCGACGGCCAGTTCACTACCATCATGGCCGGGCGATGCGGTTGGCGCTCGCATCCCTCGCACGGCATCAACCGTACGTATCTGGTGGGACCGCGAGCCAGTGCGGTGGTCGATGCATTCCGGCCCCGGGCGGAAATCTATGCCGATGCCGAGCCTTGGGCACCGCCTCGCCGCCATCCGGAAGACCCGATGGGCTTTTGGAGCAGTACGGTGGAAGAAGCGGGCGGCCGTCCCAAGCACGCCTGGCAACTTCCGCCGGAGAGCAACCCCAGCGATATTCGCGCTTTTGTTGATTGCCTGGAGCAGGGACGCGCCTCGGACCTGCCGGCGTCGTCCGCGGCAACCGTGCAGAAAGTCCTGTTGAGCGCCTACCGTTCAGCAGCCAGTGGCGAGGCGGTCGAGGTGGAGTGAGCGTATCTCGGATGCAATTGCACACGGTCTGTGTATGACGATTTTGGTAACTGCTATCCCTGCAGCCGCAGCCCTTGCGGCAGGGCCTCGCCAAACACCAGGCCGGCTTCTTCGGTATCGAGTGTTCCGCCATCGAGCACCAGGGCGATGAAGTGTCCCCGTGCTCCGTGGGCTTCCAGCCATTGGGCCGCCTTCTTGCGGGCAGACTCGGGCAGGTCGCGATAGCGGTCGTCGGTGCGGCGGGCCAATTGCATGACCGCCAGCGATTCGGTTGCATCGCCCGATGCTCGATCCATCAGCTTGACGAGCCAGCCAGCGGCAATTTCCGGCGGAACGACGGCGTTGAGCGGTCCATACAGGGGGACGCGCGAGCCCACGCGACCCAATGCCCAAACCAGGGCCGAGCGAATCGGCTGGATTTTCTTCTTGGGCAGCAGGTCGAGGATCATCTGCCCGATTTCCTGCTTGGTGGAAACTGGCAGCAGTTCCAAGGCTCCCAGCAATCGCCACCACTCGGCCGCTTCGTGGCTGCCCAGGGCCAGGTCGCCGCCGCGGCCCTTGCCGGTGTGGAGTTGCTTGTGCATGGCACGGATCGGGCCCAGCAGCGGCTGGGCCAGGGCTTGCTGTTGACCGGCGGCCAGTCCGCCCGCTATCCGCCGCCAGAGAATCCACCATTCGGCCCGACAGGTCGGCGTGGCGTGAACCAGTTTGCCTTGCAGCACGCGCCAGGTTTCGGCCACCCGCCAGTCGTCGACGGCCAGCCCGTAGCCGGGCCGCAGGGCGAATCCCAGCAGGTTGAGCCAACGTGCTTCGTGAACCTGGCTGCGGCGGCGACCTTCGGCCACTTCCATCAGGGTTTCCCAAATGCGGCGCAGCAGCGAGGTAGGCCACGAGCGGCGGTCCATGCCCAGCGTGTGTGCCAGTCGCTTGACGAGTCCCGCCGGGTCGCCTTGTGGCTTCGCACCGGGGCCAGCCTTGGCCGTGGTCGGAAAGGCCGCGAGAATCTGCTGCCGCGCGGCCTCCCAGGTGTTCTCATCAACAAACCCTTCTGCCTCCGCGGCCGATTCGTGTGCGGCCACGTCGGTTTGCGTGGCCGATCGTACGTCGAATTGCAACCGCCAACTTCGAGGGCCGTCAATCTCTGTGCACCACAAGTCGAGCGTCCCGATCTCCGTGAGCCGGGCATGAAGCTGCACATCCACCCGGGCCGCTTCTCCCTTCTTGCGCGTGCGAAGCACGGTGCGGATGGGCGGCAATGCCCGAATTTGCTCCGGGTCGATCTCGACCAGTGAGCCGGGCGGATCGGTTAACCGCGTGCTGGAGACAAACAGCGGAAACTCCACCGGGCTGGAAACCAGCAGGCTGAAGCGGTGCTGTGTCAGGTCCACGTCCTCGCCCGGCTCCACGCCGGCGGGTACCAGGCAAAGCGCCTTGGGCTGCGGCTGCGCTTCAGCGAGCGGCGTGGTTGGTTCTGACGATTCAGCTTCATCCAGTGCCGGCGGCTTGAAATCGGAAGAGGCCTGCGAGGGGGCGGCCGCTTGTTCCGCGGTTGCGGAGGCATCGGCGGGCGACGTTGCATCGCCGTCGCCGGCGGCCACTCCGATGTAATAGGAGCGTGCCAGGCCGGCGGCAATGCGCACGCCTTCTCCGCGGCGAACCATGCCGTAGTACGCGGCACCCCGGGCAACCGCCAGGTCGAGCCGGTCGTGGTCCAGCACCTCTGGATACCAGGCGGGACCACTCGGCGGTGAGAACCACGCGGAGATGGCGTCCAATAGTCGCTGGCGAATCTGCGGCGACGCAAACAGTCCGCCGTTGAATAGGATAATGTCGGGCCGGGCAGGGTCGGTGCCGCCGTCGCGCGGTGGTTCGAGCGCGTCGCCGCCGATCTCGCTGGCCACGTGCCGATGCGCAGTCAAGAAGGCCGCCAAGTATCGGGTGATGGCCGGGTCGGCGGCATACGGCAGGCCGAATTCTTGAAAGCCCGACCGCCGCGTAGCCGGTTTGTCGTCGAGGGCTGCCATCGGCAGAAAGCCGTCGATCAACAGTTCGTGAACTTCGTCGCGCGTCGCTTCAACCTGAAGGCTGCCGCCGATGAGCCGCGAACCGGCCCCCGGCACGTTCGCGGTGGCCACTTCCGGCGCGTTTTCCGAAAGCAGCAATTCCTTGACCGCTCGGCAACTGCGGACCAGCACCGACCATTGTCTCGGCTCGAGCTTACTGCTGCCGCCGGTTAATTTCTTTTCGAGATGGCTGGCTAGTGCCAGGTCGAGGTTGTCGCCGCCCAGGATCAAATGTTCGCCCACAGCCACGCGGTGAAACTGGACACGATCGTCGGGTGTGCGCCGGACGCGGATCAGGGTGAAGTCCGATGTCCCGCCGCCCACGTCGCACACCAGAATCTTCTGGCCCGCGGCCACGCGCTGGTCCCAATCGTCCTGGTGACGGTGAATCCAGGCATAAAAGGCGGCTTGCGGTTCTTCGATCAGTACCACGCGATGGAGCCCCGCCTGGGCCGCCGCCTTGATCGTGAGTTCGCGGGCCACTTCGTCGAAGCTGGCCGGCAGCGTCAGTACCAGGTCCTGTTCGGCCAGCGGTTCGGTGAAGTGGGCATCCCAGGCTTCGCGCACGTGACGCAGGTATCGACCACTGGCTTCAACGGGGGAGATGCGATCGACATCGGCCGCACCATGCCAGGGAAGCAGTGGGGCCAGGCGATCCACGCCGGTGTGGCAAAGCCAACTCTTGGCTGAAGCAATCAACCGACCAGGCGACACCACTCCATGGTCGCGTGCAAAAAAGCCGACAAAATATCCCGCCGGTTCTTGGTGCCACGGCAGTTTCAAGTCGGCCGGCCGAAACTCATCGGCTGCCGGTTGGTAGTGGAAGGAGGGCAGCGTTTCGCGGGCTTCGATCTGTCCGGGCGCGACCAACTGCGGGACGGGGAACGTGCGCACCTGCCAGGGGCTCTCGGCCGTGTCAACATACGTGACCGCCGAGTTGGTGGTCCCTAAATCCAAACCGACCACGTATCGGCTCGGCGACGGCAAATCTCCAGTAGCAGAAGGGCTCATCCGTGCTGGTGCGATCCGGTTAACGGTGAATGTCCAATGATTGAAGGCCTGCGCGACTCTCCGTCGCGATGCAGCAGATTGCCTGGCGGCCGCGGTGAATCAAGTATCGCGGCCGCCTTGATATTCGCAAGGCACCGCCCCCCGGCAAAGTGGCCTGGGGTGTCCGGCGGCATTTCGTGGGCTGGTCGGCAGCGGCGGGTTGCCCTGTACCAGGTGATGCTGCTTTGTGGGGCCTGCCCGCAGCCAGGGGCCCCCAAGCTTTGTTCATTCGGGCCCAGTGATGCCCAGCAGGTGCAGCGTGTTGGGATCGGGGCGGCATTCGTAGTACTTGTCCAGCAGTCGCTCGAACACCGAACCGGGCGGGGCCACTTGGGCAAACAGCGTCGCCGACGAGCGCAGTTTCATCGCGTCGGTCGAGCCAAAAATCTGCGCCGCCGTCCGACCTTGGACATTGTACGCTGCCTCGGCACATTCCAGCAGGCGCGGCCCCAGCACCGGGTGGTTCAAATAGGCGCGTGCTTCGCCCAAGTTCTCGATGGCATACCATTGGGCAGTGGAACTGCGGCCTAGCCCTTGTAACTGCGGGAAGATAAACCACATCCAGTGCGAGCGTTTGTCGCCCTCGGCGATTTCGGCCAGGGCCTTCTGGTACACGCCCTGCTGGGCCTCGACAAAGCGGTTCAAATTGTGCGGGTCGTGGCGACCGGAAGACTCAGAGGTAGTCGTCATGGTGGCTCCCATAAAATGGTTTCAGACAGGATGAGTCTGGGCACCAAAAGACAGAACTTCCATCGGTGGCAACACGTGGTGAATTTCTCCGCATTCTGACAAAAGAGCGAAGTGAGCGGACGATTTGGGCATTCACAACATGGAAGGATGTGCCTGGTGCCGCGAGTTGACCGCGTAAGCCGGTGCCAATCGTCGCGGAGGAGCAGCCATCACGGTTCCTCTGCTGTCGCGACGACACCGGCATTTCCCGCCTTACGGTGGCGAATTGACCGTGCTGCCGGGCAGTCGCCTTGTTACAGTGTAGACGGAAGCTGCTGCGTCGTCACAATCGGCCCGGGGGCAGGTACGCACCGCGCGAACGACACAAATTAAGGCCTGCCGGTTTCAGGGCCAGACACGGCGCATGCGTGCAAAGCAGGGCACATGGAGGCAGTCACCCTCCGGGCGCAGACAATTTTTGTGCCACCGCGCAAGCGGTGGCCAACCGAGACGGTTATGAACCCCCAACCTCACGATACGGCCGAAATCACCGCATTACCGCTGCGGCAGGCCCCGGTTTCCTGGCAGGTCCGATTTGCCGCGGTCACCCATGCCGGCAAGGTGCGCCACCGGAACGAAGATCATTTTCTGGTCACGCGCGTGGGTCGGTACGCGGAAACCATCGCCACGAATCTGCCCTCGGAGGTGCTTCCCGGCCGCAGCGAGGATTTTGGTTTTATCATGGCGGTGGCCGACGGCATGGGCGGGATGACGGCCGGCCAGCAGGCGAGCCGTCTGGCAATCATGGCTGGTGCCGACCTGGTGATGCAAAGCCCTAAGTGGTACTTCCATATCGACCAGGCTGAAGCCGTGGCTCTCATGGAGCAGTTAGGGCAGTGTTTCCAAGACATTGATCGCCGGCTTTCCGAAAAAGCGCTCGAAGATCACGCATTGTACGGCATGGGCACCACGCTCACCGGAGCATACCTGGTGGGCGGCAACCTGTTTGTAGTGCATGTCGGCGATTCGCGGTGCTACCTGTTCCGCGACCAAAAACTTCTGCAGCTAACCCGCGATCACACCCTGGCCCAGGAACTGGCCGACGCCGGCAAGATCACCCAGCAGGACGCCGCGCGGCACCGGATGCGGAATGTGCTCACGCGGTACATCGGGGGCAGCGACGGCAATATCCAGGCGGAAGTCCTGTGGGTGTCGCTGGTCGCCGGCGACCGGATCTTGCTGTGCAGCGATGGCCTCAGCGGGATGGTTCCCGACGAAGCCATCGCCATCCATCTGGCCGAACATCGCGACCCGAACGAAGCCTGTCAGGCGCTGCTGGGAGCAGCGCTGGAGGCCGGCGGTCGCGACAATGTTACGCTGATTGTGGCCGATGTGAGCCAGCAGCCGTAGGGGGGGTACCAGGTCGCAAGCCTGTCAGCAGCACGCGCGATTGCCATGTGAGTCCCGCGGCCATCCGGCCCCAGAAGGGAAGTTGGCAGCAGCCGGACCCTACTTCAGCAGGCTCCGCTCCAGCACTTCGCGGGCCTTGGCGAAGCTCTCCTGCCATTGAATTTCTGGCTGGCCGGTGGCCAGGCAGTCGCGGAGTTTCGCCAGCGTATTACGGGCCATGTGAGGGCACTTGTTGCAAGCGCAAGTGATGCCGGGCACCGGGTGATACCGGTGCTGCGGAAACCGCTCCTGCATCTGCCACATCATGTTGGCTTCTGTGGCCACCAGGAAATCGGTCGGCTGCTCGAACGTGGCCACGTAACGCAGCATCGCCTGGGTTCCGCCGACAAAGTCGCTGTGCTCGCGAATGTTGGCCGGGCACTCAGGATGGGCCACCGTCTTGGATTCCGGCATCTGCCGCTTGAGCCGCAGCAGATCGTTCACGCTGAAAACTTCGTGAACGATGCACGAACCTGGCCAGAGAATCATCGAGCGGCCGGTCACTTCCTGCAGGTAGCCGCCCAAGTGCTGGTCGGGCACGAACAGAATCTCGTATTCTTCCGGGACGCGGCCGATGATCTCCACGGCATTGCCGGAGGTGACCACCCAATCAGAAAGTGCCTTCACCGCGGCCGTGCTGTTGATGTACGTGACCGTTTGGAAGCGTCGCCCCTCGGCGCGCAATTGCGCCTGCCACTCGGCCAATTTGGGGGCGGGGCAGCTATCGGCCAGGCTGCAACCGGCCAGCATGTCTGGCAGCAGTACGCGCTTCTCAGGATTGAGCATCTTGGCCGTTTCGGCCATGAAATGCACGCCGCAAAAGACAATCGTGCTGGTGTTCACCTGGGTCGCAACCCGGGCAAGCGCCAGGGAATCGCCCGTATGATCGGCCAGTTCCTGAATTTCGCCGTCCTGGTAGTAATGGGCGAGGATGGTCGCATCTTCCCGCTTGCGCAGTTCGTCGATCTGATCCATCAGATCCAACGGGTCTTCTTCGACAGGCGGGCGATCAATAAACAGAGGCAGGGAGGATGGATCGGCAGACATGCTCAAGACTCCTTGTTTTTCATGTGGCGAAG
>CAZEEG010000106.1:0-14980 GCA_964511065.1 uncultured Pirellulales bacterium
AACTACGCATGCTAGCGGCCCCACGGTTCGAAAAAGTGAGAACGCAGTCCTCCTGCCGTAGCGGTCGCACCCTTTTGTCTGGCCGCACCGTTGGGGTACAATCGGCATTTGCGAATCCTGGCCGATACGCCCGCAATCGCTGGGCATTGAGGATTGCGATGGCCCTGCGCGGCTTTTTGTGGCGATGCGAGGGAGCATCGCCCGGCGGCCCCCCCTTTTCTTCCAGCGGACCGACCGACATGCTGAACGTGCCCAATGGCAGGGGCTCCGCTGCGTCCATCCGGGATGGGTGCGCGCCTTGCGGCATCCTCGCCGCCAAAACAGTTCCGATGCCCTCCTCCTCGCCGGCACGGGGCAGCGGGAACGTTCGCCTGCCGGCGGGGCCGTTCAGGGGCTGGTCGTTCATCGCTCTGCTCTTGGTGGCCTTGGGGCAGCATCAATTCCCCACCGTGGCCCAGGCCCAAGTGCTTACGCCCGAGAGTCCCGAGGTCCGCGCGGCGGTCCAGCGCGGTGTACGGTATCTGTCTGAGTACCAGCGCCACGAATCGACCGGTCGGTTGATCCTCTCGGCCTTGGCGATTGCCAAGAGCGGGGAGCCCATGAACCACCCTAAGATTCAGCAGGCCCTGCAGCGGATTGCCAACGTCTACGGTGGGGAGAATCTGCCGCGGCCCTTTTATGAATCCGTCTACGAGACTTCGGTGGCCATCATCCTGCTGGCGGCGGTCGATCCGCAGGGGCATCGCCGCGAGATTCAGGTGCTGGTCGATTACCTGTTACGGATGCAGCGGCCATCGGGTACGTTCTCCAATCCTCCCATGCGGGTTAACCACGGCGATACATCAATGACCCAGTACGCCGTGCTGGCCTTTTGGGAGGCCGAGAAGGCGGGCGCTTCCGTCCCCATCGAGCGGTGGCAAGCCGCGGCCAACTGGCTGCTGAAAACGCAGAAATCCAACGGCGGCTTTGTCTACAACCCTGAGATTAACGATGATGCAGCCATCACGCCCAGCATGTCGGCCGGAGGGTTGGGCACGTGCTACATCATTGCTGCTCGAACCGGCCTGGCGAAGCAGGCGGAGCGCCAACGCAGCCCCAACGCGCCCTCGGTGCTCAAACCGGTCGAGGAGAAGCAAGACCGGCAAGGCGACAACCGCCTGAACATCAACACCGCGGCGTTGAACAACGCTCTCAACCGCGGCGACAACTGGTTTGCGCAAAACGGCACGGTGCAAGTGCGGACTCGGCAGTACTATTACCTGTACAGCTTCGAGCGGTACCGTAGCTTCCGCGAGTATGTTGAAGGCCATTCCCCGCCCGCCCCGCACTGGTACGACCAGGCCGCCCGTTTCCTGCTGGAAACGGAAGACCCCGAGAAAGCCTGGGGAAACGACGTCTTCACGGCCTTTGCCGTGCTGTTCCTGGTGCGTTCCACCAGGCAGGGGCTGGCTGAAGCCTCGGCCGCCACCGGCAGCGGTACGCTCATCGGGGGCCGCGGATTGCCGCTGGACGTGCCCGAGCTGGAAATGAAGTCGGGCAAGATCGTCGTCAAACCGCTTTCTGGCCCGGCCGAGGAACTGCTGAATGTGATGGGCAACCCCAACGACGAGCGGTTCAGCCAGGCCGTGGCAGGGCTGGAGCAGTATGCCGAACAGGCCGACGACAAGCAGCTTTCGCCGTTGGTGGTCCGGTTGCGGCAACTGGCCCAGGCCGATGACCCGGCGGCCCGGGCCGCGGCGATCCGCACGCTGTCCAAGGCGCGGAATTTGGACGATGTACCGCTGCTGATCCATGCCTTGCGCGACGAAGATGACCGCGTATCCATGGCCGCCCGCGATAGCCTGCGCTACGTCAGTCGCAGGATCGAAGGTTTTGGGCTGCGGTTCCCGGCCAGTGCCGTGGATAAGGACGCGGCGGCCAGGAAGTGGAGCGCGTGGTACCTGGCAATTCGGCCCGGAGCGGAGTTGGAACCGTGAATGCCTCGGCGACTGGCCACAAGTCGACCGCCACCCCGCCGGCTGCTCCCTCCAGGCCGCCGTCCGGGGGCGATGCTGCACTTCGACGGCGTTTTCAGGTTTCGGCCTATGATCGCGCGGCCAGTTGGCTGGTGACGCTGCTGATCATGTCAGCGGCCGCCGTCGTGGCCCTGTTTGTGATCTGGTTGACTTCGCGGATGTACGTGCCCAACGTGTCGGTGCCCATCCAGATGGAAAACGTGGGCGGCAGCGAAGACGGGTCGCTGGGCGATGGCCAGGAACTCGACGCCCCGGACGACGAACTGCTCGCCGAGCAGACCGACCTGGCCGAGCCTGAACTGCAAGAAACCGTCACCATGCTCAGCGACGCGCTGGCCGAGCAACTGGCCAACCTCGACGATCCCCTGCTCAATGCCGAGTTGGAATCCGGCTCGCGCAAAGGCAGCGGGGCCGGCGATTCGGCGCCGCTGGGCGGCGGCGGTGATGGCGACGGCGGTTTTCCACGCGCCCAGCGCTGGCGCATCCAGTTCGACAACACCACCTTGGAGGCCTACGCCCGGCAGTTGGACGCCTTCGGTATCGAGTTGGCCGCCATTCAGCCCGGCCGGGTGGAGTATGCCCAGGGATTTGTTGGCGGCCGTCCCCAGCGCCGCACTGCTGGCGAGGGCACGCAGGAGAACCGCCTGTATATGTCGTGGCAGGGTGGAACCTTGCAACAGTTCGATATGCAGTTGCTGCAAGCGGCGGGAATCAGCCCCCGCGGTAAGCTCATCGTGCAGTTCTATCCGGAGCAGGTGGAAAACCGCCTGGCCGAGTTGGAACGGGCTTTCGCCAACCGCGCTGCGAACCAGATTCGCCGCACGACGTTTGGCATTCGCATCGCCGGTGGCCGGGCCGACTTTTACGTGATAAGCCAGGACCCGTTGTGATCGCTGCCGGCGGCGGCGGTCTCGGGCGCCGCAAGTTGAGTATCCTTCCTCGTACCTCCACGGTTGACCCTCGCATCGATGACCGCACTTTTTCAGATTGCCGAATACGTTATTTATGCCGCGCTGGCGTTCGTCGCTCTGTGGGGCGTGTTCTGCGTGCTGTTGGTATGGCGCCGGGTGTCGGCCGCCGGTTTCCGCAACGAGGACAGCCAGGACGCTTTCCTGGACGAAGTCGAGATGTACCTCTCGGCGGGTGACTTCGAGAGTGCCAGCGGCGTGTGCAACGGCAGCGGGAAAGCGTTGCCGCGGCTGGCCGGCCTGGCGATCGACCATTACGAGCTGGGCTACGGCAAGCTCCGCAGCGTGGTGGTCGATCGGTTCCAGCGCGATTACCTGGCCGACCTGGAATACCGGCTCAGTTGGGTGAATACGGTGATTAAGGCGGCCCCCATGCTGGGACTGCTGGGCACGGTTCTGGGTATGATGGGCGCGTTTGGCAAGCTGGCCGGCAGCAAGAACGTGAGCACCGATGCCCTGGCCGCCGATATCTCCTTCGCCCTGCTCACCACCGCGCTGGGCTTGTCGATTGCCATCCCGCTGGTGCTGTGCATGGCCAGCATCAACGTGCGCATCCGCAAGCTGGAAGACCTGGTGGGGGCGGGCCTCACGCGGTTCTTCGACGCCTTCAAGAACGCACTGAAATTCAAGCTGGCCGCTTGAGAATACCCTGCGGGTCTGCGCCCGCACGTTCGACCGGCCTGCTGGCGCAACGCCGTGGCATTTCACCTCATACGTTGAGTCGTCTGAGCCCCCACGCTGGAAAGAGCACGACCGATGGCCGCCATGCCAACGATGAACGACCCCGACTGGACCGGCCCCGACTGGACCGGCACTGCCGACGAGGACGACCTGGGGCCGGTACTGCCTCGCCGCCGCATGGTGGACGATGCCGAGATGGACATCACCCCCATGATCGACATCACCTTCCTGCTGTTGATCTTCTTTCTGGTGACCTCGATCGCGGACCCGGCTACCGCAATCGATCTGCCGCGGGCCGAGTACGGCGATGGGGTCGATTCACGCATCACCGCACCCGTGACGTTCGTGGCGGGGAATTCCCCCGACGTGCCGTTGGTGTACATGGCTGAAGGCCGCGACGATCAGCGGTTGCTGCCCGAGGATGAAGCCTCGCAGATGGCTGAACTGGAACGGTACTTCAACGAGGAATTAGCCGCTGGCAAATCGGCCGTGCTGATCCTGGCCGAGCGCGAAGTGCGGTATCGCCACGTGTCCCGGGTGGTCAACCTGGCCAGTCGCCTGGGCTTGACCACGCACGTGGCCGTGGCGGAGGCGTACTGACCGTGGCCGAGTCATCCTCGCTATCGGTGTTTCGCTGCGGGCGGTGCCGGCAACCGCTGCGGGCGCGTCCCCGCGACGTGGGCAGCCGTTTTCGCTGTGTCCACTGCGGCGCGACCGGCAAGGTGCCGCCGCTGCAAGGGGCCGAGGAACCCACCGCCCAGGCCGCTGAGCACCTGCCGCTGGTAGGCGCGGCTGCAGCGCAGGGCGAGCCGTTCTCGTTCCGCCGCAAGGACCTGCCCGACGATGGCCTGGATATGACGCCGATGGTCGATGTGACCTTCCTGCTGCTGATCTTCTTCATGCTGACGGCCTCGTTCAGCCTGCAAAAGTCGCAGGAGATGCCGGCGGGGGATCAAACCGAATCGGTCGCCCAACGGCGAACGATCGAAGAGCTCGAACAGGACGACGACTACATCATCGTGCGCATCGACCAGGACAACCTGGTGTGGGTCGACGAGCACGAAGCCCCCAGTCGGCACGAACTGATGGTCCAACTGCGCGACCTCCGCGAAGCAGGGGCCAAAGCCCCCAGCAACCTGCTCGTCTATGCGCACGGCGACGCGCACCATGAAAAGGTGGTGCTGGTGCTGGACGTCGGCAATGCCCTGGGCTTTGAACACGTGCGCCTGGCGTCCGAAGAGACGGACGAATAGCAGCTTCCTTAAGCGCGTGACCCGCACTTGCGCCCCGGGCTTAGGACCCCCCGGAATTTCTTTAGACCGCTCCGTCGTCCGTGCTCCGGCATGCCCTTCGCTGGGCATCACCAGCAACGGGCGGCCCCCCCTCGCTGCCGCCATTGGTTCGGCGGCATGGTAGCCGCTGGCGGGGGCGGTCTGCCGTTCCTCAATCTGCCGTATGCCCCGGTTTGCAGCTCCCCAGAGCTTGCAAACCCCACGGGGCTTACGAGTCCCGGCGGGGCGAAGCGACGCGCAGCCGTCCGGAAAAATGGCTATCCACCGATAGGGTGGGGGCTTTGCGCTGGCTGGCTAATTTGCCTGAGTTGCCTGTTTTCTGTTCATTCTTCGGGGATCGCGGGTTACGGGGGTGGTCGGTAGACGGTTCAGGGGGTGTGCATGCGGTGCAAGCACTGATAGCATAAGTAGATGCGACGCATTGACGGCCCTCCTGCGGCCGATCGCCCCCTAGGCGCGCCCTGCCCTACTCGCATAATGGGTTTTGGCGGCGCGTGGTGGATTTTAGTCCAACACGTTGGCAGAATGCGCGCCAAGCGAAAAATTCGGTCATCTTAGCGGTCCTTCTTGGAGATATCCATGTATCGAAATCTGAGTACGCAGGCCCTGGGATTCACGGCGCCCCAGAACGAGCAGATTGAAATGGCCCTGTCGTACGGGTTTCGCGGCATGGACCTCGACTTGCTCGACTACGCCCAGCAGGTGGAGGCTCGTGGCGAGAAAATGGCACGACGGCTCATCGATAGCGCCGGCATTCAAATGGGCTGCTTCCGCCTGCCGGTCGATTTGGAAGCCGACGACGCCAAGTTCAAAGGCCAGGTGGCCCGGTTGGGTGGAATGGTGCAGTACGCCGCCGAACTGGGCATCCAGATTGGCCAGACCTTCCTCCAGCCGGCCAGCAACGATCTGCCGATGCACGAAAACTTTGAACGGCACCGCAGCCGCCTGGCGGAGATCGGCCAGGTGCTCGGCAGTGCCGGCTTGCGGCTGGCCGTGGGCTACAACGCGGTGGCCTCGGCGCGGGAAGGCAAGTCGTTTGAGTTCATCCACACCTTCGACGCCCTCGATAAATTGCTCGCCGCAGTGGGCAGCCCTCACGTCGGCCATAGCCTGGACCTGTGGCAGAATTACATCTGCTCCGCTGGCATCGACGCCTGGCAAGGGCTCGGTCCTGAGAAGATCGTTGCGGTCCGGGTTTCCAGCGCTCCGGCCGATATTCCGCCGGCCCAGTTGGAAGACCGCCATCGCCTGGTGCCCTCGCTCGAAGGCCCTGTTCCGCTGCTGGATGCCATTAACGCTCTCAAGGCGATGAACTACGCTGGCCCCGTCACGCCGGTGGTCCATGGCTCGGTGCTCTCGGGCAAGCGCCGCGATGAGGTGGTTCGAATTGTGGGCAGTGCCCTGAGCGAGATCTGGCACGCTGCCGGCCTGGGGCCGGTGCTGTCACTGAGTGTGACGGAAAGCTCCAATGGCGACCACCAGCCCGCCGCCGAGGAAGCTGCCGAGCCGCAAGAGTCGGAAGCCAAGTAGGCATCTGGCATCTACGGGGGGCCGCGTTGCCCCCCCCGCTGGGCATGTCTGGCGGCGGAGAATGTCTCTTGCCGTGGGCAATTACTCCGGCATAAGATATTTACAGGGTTCCATGTAAAATTTCAGTGACCATTGTTCTTTGGAGCGTGCTAGCATGGCGATCACTCTGACGGAGAGGGCCGCGAACGAGGTCAAGAAGATCATGCAGGATCAAAACCTCGGCGAGAACACCGTCTTGCGCGTGGGCGTCGTCGGCGGCGGTTGCAGTGGATTCAACTACGACTTGCGGTTTGCCGAAGACATGAACGCCGAAACCGACACGGCTTTCGATTGGCACGGCGTCAAGCTGGTCGTCGACAAGAAGAGTGCCCTGTACTTGGATGGCACCACCGTCGATTTCCACGAAGGCATCGACCGCCGCGGTTTCACCTTCGATAACCCCAATGCAGTGAAGTCCTGCGGTTGCGGAAGTTCCTTCCAGGCGTAAGCCGGCCAACGGGTTCACCACCGACTACCGATCGCACGCTGGCTTGGCCCGCGGCCATACGACGCCAGCGAATCTCATAGCACCAGAAGGCCCACGGCGCACGGGTATCCGCGTTGTGGGCCTTTCTGCTGCGCAAAGCCCGCCCCCTGTGAGTTGCGGCTGCCATGTGCCGGGTTGCCGCATGTCGGGGGGGCGTGCCGGCTGAAACCCGCCTCGGGGGCCCCTGCTGACTTTGCACGCTGCTAACCCTGCAACAGCGGCAACGTCAACACAAAGGCGGCTCCATCGTCGATGGCCGCGTCGATGGCCAGGTTTCCTCCCAGTTCGCGTGCCAGTCGGCGGCTGAGCGCCAGCCCCAGCCCCACGCCGGGGGCGGAATGTGCGGCATCCTGGGCGCTTTTGTGAAAAGCCCGAAACAGTTGGCGGCCTTCGCGCGGCCCGATTCCCGGCCCGTAATCGCGAACGGTCATCCGCAGTAGGCCAGGGCCTGCCGGGGCCACGTCGATCTGGATCAGCGGCCGTGCATCTCGGGCGTACTTGCACGCATTGTCTACCAGGTTGAACAGAATCTGCTCCAGCGCCGAGACATCGGTCCGAACCGTTCGCTCGCCTGCCAAGGCCGATACGGTGGTTTCCAGCCGCATCCCATCGCGGGCAGCCCTCTCGGCCAGCCGAGGGCCGATCGATTGCATCAGTTCGGCGACCGTCAGCTCTTGCGGTTGCCGCCGCTGGCGGCCGCGTTCCAGCCGGGCGTAAGCCAGCACGTTTTCGACCAGGTGGCCCAGTCGGTCGGCCTCAGTCCGCAAGGTGTCCAGGTAGGCCTGTTGCCGCTGGACGTCGGGCACCATGCCTTCGGCCAGCATATCGGCATAAATGCGGAACGTGGTAAGCGGTGTGCGAAGCTCGTGGGTGACCGCCGAGACGAACGAGGCTCGCCGTTCGCTGAGCCGTACCACCCCCGCCAACAGCGTACCCACCGCCACGGCCGCCAGCAGCACGCAGCCCCAGGCCATCAACAGTGAGACACCCGCGGGCGACCAATGGCTGCTTTCCAACTGGAGCTCCGCGCCGGGCGAAAATCGGGCCGGCACCAAGGATAATAGCCGATCGCCCTGTTGCTCGCGCGGCTGTTCTAGAGGAGTCAGCGCCGCATCGGGGAACAGGTCGGCCACCGTGGCCAGCAACTCCTGCTTCAGGCTGGGCCAGTCGAGCCACACGCCTTGCAGCAGCCGGTTGGAACCGACTTCCACCCAGCGAGCCAGCAGTAATTCACCGCCGACCCAAACGGGACACATCAGGCCGATCTTCACGTCTTCCGTGATCGGCATGATATTGTTGGGCCGCAGCGCGTTGGCCAGCGCTAATTGCTGGTAGCCTTGCAGTCGCGTGGTGTATTCCCAGGTGTTGAACTGTTGCTGCTGAGGCGGCAAGTAACGGCCGGCACGATTCTTCGCCAACGCCTGGGCCTGTTCTGCCGACTGGGGCTGCTGGCCCCGCTGCACTTGCAAATCCGCGGGCTGTTGTACCTGAATTGCCTGGACATCGGCGCTAGGCTGTGCCGATTCCGCGAATGGATCTTCGACCTGCGGCGGGCTGATCTCCGGCGCTGCTTCGAAGCCCGAGTCCGAGGCGGCGCCTCCGGCCGATGGGGCGCCGCTGCCCGAGCGATCGACTGGCCACAGCGGCGCCGCCGGAACGGCGGCAACCAACTCTTGGGTGTCGATGCGCTCGATAAATTCGGCCAGCCGCTGTTCGCTTTCGGCGATCAGCGCTTCGTTGAGCAACTGCGGGTCCAGGTGCGTCTTCCATGGGCCAGGCACCTGGGGACACGTCACCATGAAATGGCGTTCCCTGCCTGCCGTGGGGTCGGTTGCGGCCGCGGTTTGGACCGCTGCCCCTTCGCTGGTCAAGGGTCGGGGCGTGTCCGCGGCATCGCTTGTGCCTGGCACTTGGACCTGGAAATACAGCCGGCAATGGGGCGGCGTTGGGGCCAACAGCGGTGAAGGGATCAAGACCTGCCCCGGCCCGGGTTCCATCTGGTGCTGTGGGGATTGAAGCGTCCCGGTGAACGAACGGTCGGCCGCGTAGACTGGGGAATACGTGAAGTAAGGCCGAGCGGCTTCTTGCGAAACGAGCGTCCACAAGTGCGAATCCATCCGCCACAGCGCTAGCCGCACATCTTCTTCCAGCGCGGCCGCCGCGCGCATCCGCCGTTCGGCCCGGTCCAATTGCAGCGCCGTGCCGCTGATCCAGCCCATGGCCGCCAGCACCACGGCCAGGCAGGCGACAAAGGCCGTCCAGATATGCCAGGGACGTTTCATGGTGGCCCGCCGGGAAGAAAGGGTGAACGGGAACGGGAAGGCCAGCGGCTAGGTGGTTGCCCTGGGAGTTGCCGCGGCTCGGCCGCCGCCCCCTGCACCCGCTGGGGTGGGGACGAACCGGTATCCCTTGCCGCGGACGGTATGAATCACCTCGGCCCCCGTGGTGCCGCAGCCGATCTTCTCGCGCAGCCGTGCCACGTGCATATCAATGGTGCGCGTGGCAACGCCCTCGGGCTGGATTCTCCAGACGTGGGCCAACAGTTCATCGCGGCTGATGGCCCGGCCAGCATTGGCCGCCAGGTAGCGAAGCAGTTCCGACTCGCGTTCCGAGAGATCGACGCGGCGGCCGTCGTCGAAGCACAGTTCGCGGCGCGCCAAGTCGGCCTGCCCTCCCGGCAGCGGTACGCAGGTCACGTCGCTGGGCCGCTCGGGCGAGCGGCGCAGCACGGCGGCCACGCGCGCGAGCAGTTCTTTCACGGAGAACGGTTTGACGACGTAATCGTCCGCCCCCAGGCGCAGCCCTCGGATGCGGTCGTGCTCTTCCCCCAGCGCCGTGAGGATGATCACGGGCAACGTAGGCCGGACTTCGCGCACGCGGCCAAGAATTTCCAGCCCATCCATCTCGGGCAATACGAGGTCCAGCAGCAGCAGATCGCACGCGCAGTGCAGCGCCAGTTGCAACCCGGCCGGCCCGGTGGCGGCCTCGCGGGCCGTGTATCCTTCGAACTGCAAGGCATCGACGATGCCGCGCCGGATGGCGTCGTCGTCTTCAACCACCAGGACCGATTTAGCCATGGGCAGGTACCCTCGCGGTGCAGGCCTGCTTCATCGTGGATGGGTTACGCCTTGGCGAGCACAATATCGAACACACCGCGCTGGAAGGTGCCCCCGCTGGGCGCCTTCACCTCGACGAGGTCGATGATGAGCGATTCCTTGATGAACCGGTCGGTGGCGTTATGCGGATCGCCGCGGAAGTACAACTGCGTAATCAACTGCTGATAACCGGGGCAGCGCACCAGGTAATGAATGTGGCTGGGCCGCCAACGGTTGGGTCCAATCTGGTAGGGCCCCGGATGAATGGTCTGGTATTCGTAGTAGCCTTCTTCGTCGGTCACGAGCCGGGCCCGGTTCAAAAAGACGTTGGGAGCCGGGGGCTTTTGTGGATCGTCGTTGTCGTACCGGCCGTTGGCATCGGCCTGCCACACGTCGAGCACGGCGCTGCGCAACGGGCGGCGGCTATCGGCCCCCCATACCCGGCCGGAAATCACCAGCACTTTGCCGGGCGTGAGCGGTGGCGTGATCATCCCTCGGAAGGGAGCTCCCGGCCGATGATACGGTCCCAGGATGTTATCTTCCGTGGGATCCCAACCCTGGGCCGGCTCATCGGCTTTGATGATGGCGAAGGCTTCGTCGGCGGTTCCGCTGGATTCCGTCGGCGCGGCGTCCGCCCTGAGCGTCCAAACCGCGGCACCGGCGACGGCCAACCCCAGCGACGTGCGCTGGAAGAAATCGCGGCGTGAAACCGGGTAATCCATCGAAGAATCTCCTGGGAAGAAACGCGGATCGCGCGCCGCGGATTCGCGGGGCGATGATTCCATCGGCTACGACATGGCTTCCGCTGCGCACGACCGGCGATCCGGCACCGGACCACCGCCCGCCATTGACCTATCAGAACGCATTTTTCGGGAAATTCGGTAGCGGGGGCGCAGGCCGCGCCACGCTCGCACCGATTCTACCGCCGCGCGACAGGCGGCGGGCGTAACAGACGTGTAACAAAACGGTACCAGGCCTTCCGGGCGCGGCACTGCCCGTATCGTATGCCCGGGGCCCAAGTGCGGTCCAGCAAGTTTCGTCCGGAAAGCAGCGAGCCAGCGTTGCGACTGCCGGCGGCAGCGGGCGGCCCCCCCTTGTGGATTGGGGGCGTAGTCCGCAAACTCGGTAAGTTGCTCCGCCGGCCGCTTTGGTCACGCTCTGCTACCCTTCGCCGCTTACCGCCATGAAAGCCTTTTTCGTCCGCCGTTGGTTTCTGATCGGCTTGGCGGTGGTGCTTGCCATCGGGTTTCGTTTCTCGCGGGAACTGGAGCCGGCCAGCCAGGCGATCCCTCGCAACGCGCTGGTGGCCTCGGTGATGTTCTTCATGGCGTTCACGCTCGATGCGCGCACCATGGGGCGGGCCTTGCGCCGGCCTCAAGCGGCCTTGGTGGCGATCGCAACCAACTCGGCCGTGGCGCCGCTGCTGGCCTGGGCGTTCAGTCCTCTGCTGCGAAGCGACCTGGGCTTTGGCCTGATTATCGCCGGATCGGTTCCATGCACCGTGGCTTCGGCCGCCGTGTGGACGCGGCGGGCCGGCGGCGATGATGCCGTCGCCCTGCTGGTGGCGATTGTCACCAACTTCATGTGCTTTCTGGTGACGCCGCTGTGGCTGCTGTGGGCGGCCGGAACGGCCCCGGAGGCCGGCGTCAGCCAGGGACTCGATCCCATTCAGATGATGACCCGGTTGATGCTGCTGGTCGCCTTGCCGGTGCTGATCGCGCAACTGCTGCGGCTGATCGGGCCGCTGGGCCGCTGGGCCACCAAGGCCAAGGTTCCGCTGGGCGTGTACTGCCAGTTGGGAATGCTCACCATGGTCTTTACCGGCGCGGTGCGCAGCGGCGTGGAGCTTCGCAAATTGGCCGACCAGCCAGACACCCCAGCGGCCACCATCGCGATCGATCAACAGAACCCCTCGCCCGAGGTTGCCCGCAATGGCGCGGCCCCGGGCGAGCACCAGTCAGAAAAGAACGCCCCCCGCGCCCAGCCGGTGGGAGCGCTGGGGTGGGCCTTGCTCCTGTTCTGTGTGCTCGCCGTGCATCTGCTGGCGATGGCGGCCGGGCTGGGCGCTAGTCGGCTGCTGGGCATCAGCTACCCGCAGCAGATAGCCGTCGCCTTCAGCGGCAGCCAAAAGACGCTGCTGATCGGGCTGGACATCGCCGTGGAATACATCGGGCAGTTCGGCGGCCTGGCCTTGATCCCGATGGTCACGTACCACGTGGCCCAACTGCTGGTCGATACGGTGATTGCCGACCGTTTCCGGGTCGCAGGCGAAGCCCCGGCGGCCGCAGACGAGGAAGCGGTTACCGATTAAGCCGCCGCAACGACTTGCGCTGTCAAGGCACGATGCCCCGCTCGCCCGCGGCAAGCTTACCGCGGACCGATCAGGGCCGGACCTTCGGCCGATTCGACCCTGCGGCCAATGTGGACCGAGGGGCGTTCCCGCTGGGCGGGCAGTTGCCGGCTGAACTGACCACGCTCATCCCGAATCTTCAGCAAGATGGCCGCGCCGCCTGCCGCTTGTCCGGCGGCCTCCAAGTGCAGGCTGTCCGAGGTGGAAGCCGGTTGCGGCGAATCGGGCGGCGCCGTCGTGCGTTCCGATTGCACGATACCCGGTTCAGAGTCGGGATAGATCAGTTGGAACAGTTCCGATTCTAAATCCTGGTCGGCTTGGGCCTCGGGCGCCATCGGCGGAACGATGGCCGGTGCCGCAGAAGGTTCGTCGAACTCATCGCGTGCATCGGGCGAAGGCGACTCCTCCGACCAATCGGGGCCGGCTTCCATGCGAATCCTCAGTCGCTCGCCATCGGCCTGGCCTGGCCTGGTCCGCGGCAGATCGTCCTGTACAGGCTCGACACGCTGGGGTGTCAGCGGCTCATATTCGGGCATCGTTTCGTCCAACGGATCAGCCTGGCTCAATACGGGCCGCGACACGGCGGCTTCGGCTTGGTTGACGGCGATGGCTGGTTCGTCGAGCCCGTCGGACGCCACGACCTTGTCGGCGGGCTCCGTGGCCACCGTTCCGGAATCACTGGTCTCGGCATCGCTGCTCTTGGCATCGCGCCCCGGGATGGCGCCGGCCTTGGTATCGCTGGCAGCAGTATCATTCGCGGAAGGATCGCGGCCCGTGGTAGCCCGGGTTGCGGCTGCGTCGGTTTGGGCAACCGCATCGGTCGTGGCTTCTGGCTCGGGCGGTTGGTCTTCCTTGCCCTCGAACACGCGGGCCTTGTAGATCGCCAAGGCGTGCAGGGCGTGGCCGAGCGGGCCGATCTTCCAGTCGCGATTGCGGCCGCGTTCCAGCGACGTGGTGAGGAAGTTCACCGCCGCGACCACCTGGGGATTATGCAGTTCGTGCTTGGGCAGCGCGTACACCAGCCATTCGGTGATGTGGCCGGTGCATTGGATCTTGCGGTCGATGTCGGGCCGGTTCTCGCGTCGGGCCAGCCAGGCCGTGCTGAACGAGCCGTCGGAATTCTGCAGCGTGAACGTCCAATCGAAGTACCGTTGCAAGTACTGCTTGGCCAGGGCGAATTCGCCGTCGATCGGCTTGCGCTGCTGCTCGCGGCGACGAACGGCATAGGACAGTCCCATGAGCCGGTGCGTCCCGCCGCAGGCCGCGCTGTGCGTGATCGGCTGGCGAATCTCCTCCCGGATCAGGCGAGGGATGCTCCAGGTTTGGCCCTTGTCGCATTGCCACTGGGCATCGCTTGGCAGGTAATGGGCCAGGGCAATGAGCTTGAACGTCAGCTCGTCGCCGGCCACGCAGGTGCGTTTCTCGGCTTCGATCAAATCCTCAATGGTGAACTTCTTGCCGTCGATCATCAGCGGATAATTCCGCATCAGCCGGCTTTGGGCCAGGATCGCCAAGAATTGGCCGTGATGCCCTTGTACGCTTACGCCCTTGACCGCGTATGGTCGGTCGTTGCGCACGGTCAGCATTCGAGGGCCACGCAGCGGCAGATTGTAGCACAGCCAGCCAATGGCGTTGCGGCGTTCGCCTTGCGGACCGCCCACGGCCACCTCGGCCTTCACGCCGTAGGCGATAATCGTATGCATCACTTCCCAGGAGTCGTGATCCCGGGTGTTCAGCGGCCGGGTGTAATAGTCGTCGAGCACGCGCTGGATGCGGGCTTGCAGCTCATCCATGTCGGGCAGACGGTCGGCATGGATCGGATTGGACGGGGACGGTTGGGTGCCGCGGCGCGAGGCCGCTTGCTGTCGTTGGTGCGACTGCGATTGGTTGTCAGATTGGCCGAGCCCAAACAGGGCCCCAAATCCGCCAAACTGCGCGCGCAGTTCGCCAGCTTGGGCTCCGACCAATACCAACAAGGTGAAGCCGCACAGCAATTGACGCAATCTCATAGCCCAGCCGTTTTGCCAGAGGAAACTCGCGCAATTCTCGCCTAAAACGAATGTCGTTCCGCCAGCGCCCTTGCGGCCGCAAGCAGCAGCCCCCCTTGCCAGGTATCTCAAAGCCTGATTTCAACCAGTCCCACGAACGATAGCGCCTCTAGCATTCGTTCCTTGGCCTGGTCAGGCATTGAAACGCCTGGTGTCAACCAGCATGTACGGTCCTTTGCCGCCCGTCGCTTCGTCAATGTGGCAAGGTATCGGATGCTGGCGCGCGACGATTCAGAATGCTCCACCTTGCCCGCAAGGCTTAACATGGGGGCCCACGTTCAGGGCCAATCAGCCCGCCAATCCTTGCAGACAAAAGTGAAGTTGCCCGGCACCTAGGACCGCAGGTGTATTTGCGCCAATGGCTCTGAGAATATTGAAGTCGCTGCCGCCGCGCTGATCGCCGCGCCCCGTCCCCACGCTTTGAAAAGGCTTTTCTGCTGAGATACTGTGCGCGACGGGCGAACCTACGCCCCGC
>CAZEEG010000106.1:15080-16579 GCA_964511065.1 uncultured Pirellulales bacterium
GACGGGCGAACCTACGCCCCGCTGAGCGGCGCCTGCAGACAAACGCCTATAAAGGGGTCTGCTGCAATACATTGTGCGAAGGTTTCGATTACACTGGTTGATAGCGTGGGGGGGACCTGGAGCCGTCCGAGGGCGCGCCGCGAGGCCGGCCCGGCACCGCAAAATCGGCATCACCCGCCCAATGGGGCGGGTGCGGTGCGACCGTGGATTGCGATTGGCTTGCTAAAGTTAAGTCGTTTGACGACAGTGGCTTATGCGCCACGCTCCAGGTTGGCAGGGAAATTTTTAGAATTTCGTTGAGTACTTTTCCTGGGTGCTGGCGCTTTCCCGCTATGAACACGCAGCCTCACGCAACAGGCCGCGACCTCGCCGCGATCATTCGCGATCACCAGGCGATGGTCTGGCGATACCTGCGCGTGCTGGGCTGTAGCGAGCCGCTGGCCGATGATCTCACCCAGGAAACGTTCCTGGCGGTTCTCCAGCGGCCGTTTGAAGACCGCGACCGCAACGCAACGGCCGCGTATCTTCGTAAGGCGGCTCGCAGCCTGTTCATCTCTTGGCGGCGGCGCAACGCCCGCTATGTGCCAGGAGAACTGGATGAAGCTGAAGCGGCCTGGCAACGCTGGGCTGCTACCGATGAAGGCGAAGGTTTGATGGAAGCTCTGGAACTCTGCCGGCAAAAGCTTACCGAGCGGGCGCAACGTGCGCTGGAACTGCGGTATCGGCACCGGCATTCCCGGAGCGAAATCGCCCAAGCCTTGAAACTCTCCGAACACGGGGCGAAGAACCTGTTGCAGCGGGCCAAGCAGCAGTTGCGGGCGTGCATCGAACGGAGGTTGCCATGACCATCCGCGATGCCAACCAGCGGCGCGGTGCCCCCTGGGCCGATGAACCACGCGACCCGCTCGACCCGCTGCTGGAAGAACTGCACGGCGGGACCTCGCCGCCAGACTTGACTGAGGCCATTCTGGCCCGGTTGGCCCAGTGCGGCACGGCAGGCACTCCCGCCATTGGCGCAGTGCCAATGGATCCAACGCTGCCCATGGATCCGGTACTGCCGGAAACCGAGCTTTCGGCCAACGGCCACGCGGCGGACGCTACCGCCGGACTAACAAATCATGCGCCGAATCATTCTCCCGACCAGCGTGCGGCCTTGCGGCCCATTCCCCTGGGGCCTGCCTTGGCGGCCAAGAACCATTCGGCTGCCGTGCCACCATCAGCCGATATGGCGCCATCAGCCGGGATCGCCGGATCGCCACGCCCTCACGGTGCACGCTCGCGCTTGATCGGTTGGGTAGCTGCGGCATCGGCTGCGATCGTTGCTGTTGGGCTGTGGTGGATGTCGGGGCCGGACCACTCGGCCGACTCGCTGCCGATGGCCGGCAATTCCGGCGGTGCCGCTTCGGCAACGCATCCCGGCGACGGTGTTAGCTCGACAGATGGCGTTATCCCCAGGGATATTGCCGACCTCGCCCCGGCCGGCACACACGCTGGCGATG
>CAZEEG010000106.1:16679-19179 GCA_964511065.1 uncultured Pirellulales bacterium
CTGGCGATGCACCGTCCATAGCAGGTACCTCATCCACAGCGGGTACCTCGTCCACAGCAGGTACCTCGTCCACAGCGGGTACCTCGTCCACAGCGGGTACCTCGTCCACAGCGGGTACTATGGCGGACTCCGTAGCGGGCCAACCTGCGGTCCCGCCATACGCCGTGGCCGCTTCGCAGCAGGGCCAGCCCAGCGGCTCCGCATCGGCCGAACAGGGATCGCCGCAGATGGCCGCGTCAGGCAGTGCGGCCGATGCAGCCCCAGCGCGGGTAGATGCAGCCCAAACGGGCCCAGCGGCGAAGCCTTCGCCAGAGAACATCGCCGCGGCCACCGCAGCGGGAAATTCGCTGCTGGAGAGCCGGTCTGAGACGCCGCAACCTCGCCGTTCCGCGGACTTGGTAGTGTCGAATGACGATACGGCCGTGGTGGCGATGATTAACCAGTTCATCAGGGACCGCTGGGCGGAAGCCGGGGTAACGCCGGCCGCGGTGGCCGCTGATGCCGAATGGTGCCGCCGCGTGTACCTCGATGTCATCGGCCGCATCCCCACCATCTACGAGATGCGGCAGTTCCTGGCCGATCGCTCGCCGAACCGCCGGGCCAACCTGGTCGATCGGTTGCTGGAGTCCGACGAGTACATCGAGGACTACGCCCGCAACTGGTCCAACGTGTGGGAAAACCTGCTGATTGGGCGGAGCAATGATAACGCGTTGATCTATCGGGACGGACTGCGGCAGTACCTCCGCCGGTCGTTCCTTACCAACAAACCGTACGATCAATTCGTGGGCGAACTGCTCACGGCCAGCGGTTCCAACCGGCCCGGCGAGCCAGACTTCAACGGCGCGGTGAACTACCTGCTCGATAACCTGCAAGAGAACGCCACGCCGGCCACGGCGAAAACGGCACGGCTGTTCCTCGGCGTGCAGGTGCAGTGTACGCAGTGCCACAACCACCCGTTCTATGAAGCCAAGCAGAACCAGTTTTGGGAGCTGAACGCGTTCTTCCGCCAGGCCAAGGCGGTGACCCACCGCGAGGCTGGCGAAGTGGTGGCCCGATTGATCGACGAGGATTTTCCCGGCGAAGGCAACTCGCCCGGCGAAGCCGAGATTTACTACGAGCTGCGCAACGGCCTGATGAAGACCGCCTACCCGGTGTTCTTGACGGGCGAACAGATTTCGCCCTCGGGCTACGTGAGCGATGTGAATCGCCGCCGGGAGTTGGCGTCGCTGGTGACGTCGTCGGACCTGTTCCGCCGCGCGATGGTGAACCGGCTTTGGGCTCATTTCCTGGGCTACGGATTCACCCGGCCGATCGACGACATGGGGCCGCACAACGCCGCCAGCCATCCGGAATTGCTGGAACAGCTTTCGCAGGCATTTGCCCAAAGCGGCTACGATTACAAGCGGTTGATGCGCTGGATCGTGTTGAGCGAGCCTTATGGGCTGTCGAGCCGTGCCGCCAAGGGAACGATCGACACGCCGGAGGCGGGCAACGTGCCGCTGTTCAGCCGGTTCTACATCCGGCAGATGCGGCCCGAGGAACTGTACGAGTCGCTGCTGGTGGCCACGCACGCCGTGCCGGGTGAGCCCAGTTATCGCCACGGCCAAGGGCAGAGCCTGACCGATCTGGAGCGTGAAAAGAACCTCTGGCTCCAGCAGTTTTCCATCGCCTTCGATACCGACGAGAACGACGAAACCACCACGTTCGACGGCACCATCACCCAAACACTGATGATGTGGAACGGCGAACTGGTCCGCAAGGCAACCAGCGGCCAACAAGGCACATTCCTGCACGAAATCGCGCAGCGTGTGCGGCAGGCCGATGCAGCAGGGCAGCGGGTGCTCCAAGACCTGTTCTTGGCGGCCCTGGGTCGCAACCCAACCCGGGCGGAGTTGAACCAGGCCCAAGAGTTGTTGCGGCGCCGGTCCGGCGATACCACGGCGGCCCTACAGGATATCTGGTGGGCGCTGCTGAACTCCAACGAGTTCATCCTCAACCACTAGGCGTACCACGATCGGGGAGTTCAGTCGGGGAATAATACTGCACCGCTACAGCGAATCAGGAGGTGCCAAGAAAGGCGACATCCAAAGTAGCGCTGAGCCAACCATCCGGGGCCAGCAGGGCCAAAGAAAAACGAAAAAAGGTTTCGGGAGAGCGTTCTCCATAACGCTCCCCACGAAACCCGGAGCAGAGTCTCAAGGAGTTTAGAGTCGTCAATCGCTGATTGTAACCGACCGGAAGCAAGGAAGCGAGCGTTTGGCGGACAGAGTTTTGTCGAATTTTGCCGTGCGGCCGTACCCCGTTTCTCGGGGGCTATTGCCCAAGCGGCATAAACCTCCACGAAACCCAGCAGAGTCGCAGCAGAGTATTTGTTCCACAGGTTACGGGGGCGGCAGACGCCCCCCCAGCCTGCCCAGTCAACCACAACCGTTCACTCCATTTATCGTTCAGGAGCAGTGCTATGGCGTTCGTTTCTCCTCGCGGTATGTCTCGCCGGCAT
>CAZEEG010000107.1:0-13076 GCA_964511065.1 uncultured Pirellulales bacterium
ATCGACCAGGGCCCCGTCGTGCAGGTGAAAGACGCTGACGGCAACGTGCAGCACTACGACGACATGGAACGCCGACCACCTGGTCCTTGGGCTTGAGCTTGCCGTGCTTGTCGGCTGCGCCGCCGGGAATGATCTTGGTGATGGTGGTCAGGCCATCGACCGACTGCAGCGCCGCGCCGATGCCGTCCAGCTCCAGACGCATGCCAATCTCGAAGTTTTCCAGCGTGCTGGGCGACATGTACGTGGTGTGCGGATCGAAAGCCGTGGTGAGCGCCGTGAGGAACATCTCCAGCAGTTCGTCGGAATCGGTCTGGTGCATCCGCCGAGCAAAGCTCTCGTAACGACGGCGGACCGTTTCCTTGGCCTCCTCCAACGACTTCTCCTCGGCCAACTGGTTGAGCAGGTCGTACTTCACCCGCTTGCGCCAGCGGTCCAGGGCCTCGGCCTGACTCTTGGGATACTCCAGCAGTTCGCGGTCGGTGACGAACTCTTCGTCAACCGTGAAATCCGGGTCGTTCTTGAGCAGTTCGTTGACCATCGTCACCCGCTCGTCCACCCGCTTCAGGAACCGCTTGAAGATATCGTAGGCCAGGCTGATATCGCCTTTGCGCGCGGCGTCGTCGATCGAGTGCCGGTGCTGGGCAAACTCGTCAACGTCCGACTGCAGCAGATAGCTCTTCATCGGATCGAGCGTCTTGAGATACGTATCGAATGCCCGGGCAGAAACCTTGTCGTCCAGCGGGTACTTGGACAGGTGCTGGCTTCGCAGCAGGAAGGTTACTGCCTGAGCGATATAGCGGTCGTTCTGACTCGGACCTTCCAGTTCGGCTCGGGCGGTCCCGGCCACCAGGCCGGCAACGACAAACAACAGGACCGCGGGGCACAGCATCCGCCTGCGCCGCAGAACTTGGGAGAAACCGGTCATGAGAAACCTCGAGAGCTTACAGTTTCGAGACGGTAATAGTTTGACCAGACACGCGGTGAAAAGACCACGATGAAGGGAACCGCGGATCGCCGAGTCCGCGGCGATCCATCACAGCCAAGCCGCATGAGGACACCCCACAGCCGCGCGACGCGGTCCCAAACAGCCGCAGGACGCTCACCCTAGCGCAAGCAGCAAAAGGAAACTCCCGGCCGGCAGGATGTCCCTCCCGGGGGAGCGTCGCATGGCAGCCCGGTGACGTTCGTTACTGGGCCAGGCCGTTGCCCCGTGGATGTGGTCCTCCCTGCATGCGTTATCGTCGTCCGAGACAAACTCCAACAGCCAATTGATGCGTTGGCTCCCCGGCCTTTGCTGAGAAAAAGTGCTAAGTGGGGAGTCTGCGCCAAATGGCCCAAATCATCCGACTGTGTCAATGCTATCGACTGCGCCAGGGTGAGGCAAGCTCAGCTCCTCTCCACCCGGCCCGGGGGACATTCCGCCAGCCACCGCCGTGCAAATCCTGTGACAATCGGCCTGGCTGCTGGGGTTTTACCCCGGCGGAGCACTTCAGTTACGTTCGGCCGGGTTTTCGCGGGCTAAGCGGCTGCCTTGCGGGTTGGAATGCGCTACCAGATACGTTACGCAGCGACCTTCTGGAGCGTTCCCCGACGTTGAAAAATTGGTTTTCTTTTTTGTCGATTCTTCCTGGCGATAGCAGGGGGCGCTACCGCGAGGCGGCCACGAATTCAGCCAGCTACTGGTGCCACCGCCCCGCGGAACGCCCAGTCTGCCCTTGGCGGGCGGCCGCGCAATGCGTATCTTCTCGCGGCTTTTCAGGGGCGCATGTCGGACGACTGCTGGCGGTGCAGCCGGTTCCCAAGGAGGGGAGAATGTTCAAGTTGCTACGCACGGCGGTAGTGCTACTTGGGCTGGGCGGTACCTCGTGGCTGGTCATGCAGATGCTGGGCATCGACAGCTTCGAGCAGCTTAAGGGGCGGCTGGGCGTCGACCCGGGAGCCACACCGGCCCACCATTCGCCTGCCGGCCACAGCGATGTGATTCGCATCGCCACCTTCAACATCCAGGTATTCGGTCAGGAGAAGCTTCGCAAGCCGCACGTGATGGCCACGCTCGCCAATATCGTGGCGCGGTTCGATATCGTGGCGATCCAGGAAATCCGCAGCCAGGCCCAAGACGTGCTGCCTTCGCTCGTCAGCCAGGTGAACGCGCTGGGCCACCGGTACGATTTTGTGATTGGGCCCCGGCAGGGCCGCACCTCGAGCAAGGAGCAGTACGGCTACGTGTTCAACACGGCCACCGTGGAGGTTGATCGCCGCACGGTGGCCCCGGTGGTCGATCCGCACGACTTGATGCACCGCCCACCGCTGGTGGCGGCATTTCGGGCTCGCGGAGCCCCGCCCGAGGAAGCCTTCACGTTCACGCTGATCAACGTCCACACCGACCCGGACGAAGCCGTGGAAGAAGTGAACGTGCTGGACGATGTCTACTATGCCGTGCGGTACGACGGCCGCGGCGAAGACGACATCATCCTGCTGGGCGACTTCAATGCCGGCCCTCGCCAGTTTACCGCCTTTGCGGGCGTGCCCTATTTAACCTGGGTGATCGAAAGCGAACCGACCAACACCCGCCGCACCCACCTTTACGACAACATCATCTATCACCGCCAGGCCACCACGGAGTTTACGGGAGCCTCGGGCGTGTTCGACTTTGCCGTGGAGTTCGGGCTCAGCGAGCAGGAAGCGCTCGAGGTATCCGACCACCTGCCGGTTTGGGCCGAGTTCAGCATTTACGAGGGCGGCACCGCGGCGCACTTGGCGCGGATCAATGCCAGCCAGCGCGGCACCTAGGCGCCGCTCGTAAAGAATAAAACCGGCTGGACTCTACCGCACGTTCGAACTGCGCAATCAACCCGCGCAAGCGACCTGCGGTAGGCCGCGGCTAGTCCTTCTTTTCAATCGCCCAGAGATGGTCGAACGAGCGGAAGTAGATTCGCCCGTTAGCCACGGCGGGGCTGCTCGAGATGCTCTCGTTGTTCAGGTTGTTCTGCGCCAGGAGCTTGAACTCCTTGCCGGCCGCTACCACGCTGATCGTGCCGTCGCGGGCGGTGAGGTAGATCTTGCCGTCGGCATAGAGCGGGCTGGCGCGGTGCCGCTGCACGTGCGTCCGCACGTTGTAGTATTCCTCGCCAGTCTTGGCGTCGAGGCAGATCAAGTTGCCGTTCTCGCGGCACAGGTACACCAGGCCATCGACGACCAGCGGGCTGGGAACATCGGGCGTGTCGCGCTCGCGGGTCCACACGCGGTAGCTCTGCGACTCGGTGATGTCGCCCTCGCCGCCGGGCTTGATGCCCAGCACCGGGCCGCTCTTGGCCGATGGTACCACGATCAACCCGTCGGCCACGGTCGGCGAGGCTACGAACCGCAGCGTGGGATTGTACCGGCCCGGCAGGTTCAAACCGCCACTGCGCCACAACTCGCGGCCCGTGTCCAGGTCGTGGGCCACCACGTAATCGGCACCGTGCGTCAACAGATAGGCGTGGTTACCGTCGCGGTAGATGGTGGGCGAGGCGTACGAATGCTCGCACTCCTTCACGGCGTCGCTGGGGCGGTCTGCCCGCCAGATCTCCTTACCGCTGCGCTTGTCGAGGCAGGCGACGACGGCTTCGCGCGTTTCGGGGTTGCCTTCACCGTGGATCAGTTGGATGTAAAGGCGATCGCCGTCGAGCACCGGGGTGGCGGTCATGCCGAAGGCGATGTTGAACTTGCCGTAGCGGTCCTGCAGGTTGAGCTGCCAGACTTCGTTGCCTTGGAAGTCGTAGCACACCAGGTGGCCGGTGGCGAACATCGCCCAGACGTGCTTGCCGTCGGTACAGGGCGAAGGCGAAGCCGAGTTGCCTTCGTCACCGCGCACGTCGCGGTTACCCTGGGCAATGCTGCGGCTCCACCGGGTCTTGCCATCCGTGCCCACGCACATCAGCAGCAACTCGCCGCCATCGTTTACGGTGGTCAGAAAGATGCTGTCGTCCCACACCACGGGCGTGGAGCCGGCCGGGCCGGGAAGCGCGACCTTCCAGGCGACGTTCTTTTCCGGACCAAACTCGGCTGGCAGGTTTTTTTCGGTGCTGGTGCTGTTATGGCGGGGGCCTCGCCACTGCGGCCAGTTTTCTGCCTGAGACGATGTGGCCATCAGCCCGCTCAATACAACGGCAGCACCAAACAGTTTCACCACGTTAGCCGGTCGCAGGATGTTCATACGGTCGCTTCTCAACGCAGAGGGTGCAGGGGGTGGAACCCGCCGCAGGCAGGTGTTGGCGGCGGGACTTCCGTAGTTGGCAGGGTTGGTGGGACGCATCGCCCCCCAGGTGCATACTGTCCCCGCTCCGGCGGCCGGCGTCAAGAAATTGCCGGGTGAGCCGGCTGCTTCCGGCGCATGGCGCGCGTGCGGCCCAACGGTCCATCAACCAGCGGCCGCGGCTTCAGGGGGGGCGGCTGCGCCGGTCGAACTGCTGGCCGCCTAGCCTTCGTCAGAGGCGCGAAGCCACGGCGTAATGGTCGGGTCGGAGGAGCAGATTTCCTCCGGCTTGAAGTACAGTTCGATCTCGCGCTGGGCAGCGTCGGGGCCATCCGACGCATGCACCAGGTTCATCTGTCGGCTGGAACTGAAGTCGCCGCGGATCGTGCCGGGCGCGGCTTCCAGCCCATTGGTCTTGCCGAGCATCTCGCGGACCACGCGGATGGCGTCGAGCCCTTCGACCACCGCGGCGATAATCGGCGAAGCCGTGATGAACGCCTCCAGGTTCGGGTAAAACGGCTTGCTCACATGCTCGGCGTAGTGCTGCTTGGATAACTCGGGCGTCACCTGCAGCATCTTCATCGCCACGAAGTTCAAGCCCTTGTCTTCAAAGCGGGCCATCACCCGACCGACCAACCGACGTTGCACGCAGTCGGGCTTGAACAACACCAGGGTTTTTTCGATCGACGCCATGATTGCCTTTCGGTGGGGGGGCATGTTCGGGTGCAAAACGCCCTCGGCAGCCCGGCCGCTCGCAATGCGGGGTAGCCAATCCTCTGCCAGCCAAGGGCACTGCCGCGGCGGCCGCGCTGCAATTGGATCCGTCGCAAGGATCGGACCCATTGCGTTTCCGCCGGGGGCCGTCAGACCTGCGATGATACGGCTGAAGGCCGTTTTGACAAGGGACCGGTCGCCGCGGCGCCGTTGCCATGCACGGCCACCTTGGCTGAACCGGGAGCACGGGGTTCAGAACCAGGTGCCGGTGGCCAGTGGCATGCTGGCATTGCGGGGCGGCACGTTCTACATTGCTCGGCATGGCACGCTATCAAGTACTGCTGACCGATTATGCCTGGCCCGACCTCGAACTGGAGCGAGCCATTCTCGCCGAGGCCGGGGCGGAACTGCTCGTTGCCCCAGCAGGCGACGAAGCCACCTTGGCTGCCCTGGCCGCCGACTGCCACGGCATTTTGACCTGCTGGGCCCGCGTGAGCCGGGCCGTGATCGAGGCCGCGCCGCATTGCCGCATCGTTGCGCGGCTGGGAATCGGCCTCGATAACATTGATCTGGAGGCTGCCGCCCAGCACGAAATGTACGTCACCAACGTGCCCGACTACTGCCAGGATGAAGTCGCCGAACATACGCTGGCCCTGCTGCTCGCCCTGGCCCGCAATGTCGCCCGGTTCCACCAGGAAACCAAGTCGGGCCGCTACGACCTGGCCGCCGCGCCGCCGATGCGGCGCGTAGCCGGGCAAACGCTGGGGCTGGTCGGGCTGGGCAGCATCGGAGCCGCGGTTGCCCGCCGCGCCGTCGCCCTGGGGCTTAACGTGTTGGCAACGCGGCGGCGCATGGTGGGCGACCCGCCTGAGGGTGTGCGGTACCGTTCGCTGGATGGGTTGCTGGCGCAGAGCGATTTCGTGTCGCTGCACCTGCCGCTTTCCGAGGAAACGCGGCACTTGATCGGCCGCCGCGAACTGTCGTTGATGCGGCCCACGGCTTTCTTGATCAATACCGCCCGGGGAGGGTTGATCGACCACGCGGCCCTGGCCACGGCGTTGGCCGAAGGGCGGATAGCCGGGGCGGCGCTGGATGTTCAAGACCCGGAACCGCCCGACCTGAGCCAAGTGCCGTATAACGATCCTCGCGTGATTGTGACACCGCATGCGGCGTTTTCGTCGGTGGAGTCGTTGCAAATGCTGCGCAGCCGGGCCGCTTCGGCCGTGGCTGCGGTGCTCACGGGCCGCGAACCGGAAAACGTGGTGGTGCGTCCGCCGGGCTAAGCGCGGTATCACGATTTCAAGTCAATTGCTTGGGCGGCACGCAGTCTGCCTGAGCTGTAGGGCAATTTGGGCGCGGCGAATGTCCGCTCATTTCACGTTGAACCGCCGAATTGCCACGGCTCCTATTGGAATAGGCGGGCTTGCAACGCAATGCGTTCAATCGCCGGATGTTTTTAACACGACGTTCAATTGGCTCCCGGGGTTAATTTCCGTCGGGCTCCAGTTCGCATAGCAGTTCCTTGATCTGCTCGGCGTACGGGCCTTTGGCTGGGTACACATAAGCATGGCCTGTGGAAAGCCGAATCCAGACGTCACCTTCTATAACCTCTGCTCCGTTACGGCTTGAGTCGAAGCGGGTCAGAATGAGTAGTTCTTCCAAGCAACGATTGAAGGTGTCCCACTGCTGTAACTGCCGGTAGGCCTTAGCCTGGCCAATCAGGCCTTCGATGAGTCGCCGCCGGGCCGTGGCCACGCCCTGGGCATATGCCTTCACGGCTGCCTTGGGATTGTCCTCGACGTTATCCAGGTATTGGCCGAGTTCGATGTCGGCGGCCGGCGAATCTTCATCGAGCGTGGCGGCAAACTGTAGCGCTTCCTTCGCGTCGGCCAAGCTGTGCTGTGGCTCCTCTTGGAGCTGCACGAGGCTTGCCCAAAGCACGTGCAGCCGCGCGTTGCCTGGCCAGGATTCGAGTAACGATTCAACTTTCACCAATGCGGCGTCGTAGTCGCCGTTCTCCCAGTGGCGAAAGACGGCCGACAAAGCCCGTTTGAAATCGGCTCGCTTGGTCATGACCGCCTCCTCTTGCCTTTTTTCCCTGAGCCTCGCCGCCTGCTCGATTAGTTTCTTCATCTGACGAGCCTTCTCGTCGGGCGGGTTCGCCGCAGCTTGTTCTTTGATCTGTTGGTACGTTAGTTTGCCGTAATCGCTGTGATACGAACGGGACCTTTTCAGGCTTCCGGAAATGATGTCGTCAGCGACGTCGTTATCTTTGGCCACATTCTTACCCTACCATTGTACACGGCTGGTTCAGTCCTGCCCCCCGCCCAGGACGGTAGAGGCGACATTGGGTCGCTATGGATGTAGCGATTGTAAAGTTGCAGCGCGCCCATCCGCCATTGGTGCGGCAGTGAAAACGAGACCGGTCGAAAGTGGCACTCGGCGTCTGCGGCGGTAGGACTGCTCGAAACCGGGCGCTGCTTGGGTGTTTGCCGCGCAGCAATCACAAAACCACGTCGCAGAGGATTCCTCCCACCATGTTTGAAGCCGCCGAAGTGGGACATACGCTGGATAAGACATCGTTCGAGGCCAAGGAAGAAAAGCTGCGCGCCGAGTTGATCGCCATGCAGTACCGCCTGCGGGACAGCGATTTCCCGGTGGTCGTGGTGGTGGCAGGCGACGACCACCCCGGCTGCGATGACGTGATCCAGCGGCTCAACGAGTGGCTCGATGCCCGGTTCGTGCGGACCAATGCCTACGGTCCGGCGAGCGATGACGAGGCGCAGCGTCCTGCATTTTGGCGATACTGGCGCGACTTGCCGCCGCGGGGCAGGATCGGCATTTTCTCCCAAGCCTGGAGTGCGGCGGTTCTGGCCGGTGGCATGGCCGGCGGCGACGAAGCCGCGTTTCTGCGGGCCGTGGAACACGTGGAGCGTTTTGAACAGGCGATGGCCGACGACGGCGCCATCATCATCAAGTTCTGGCTGCACCTGCCCAAGCAGGTCTTACATGCGCGGCTGAAGGAAGCCGAAGCCCATCCTGATCGCGAATGGCGCGTTCATCCCGATGATTGGCTCATCTATGAGAGTCTCGAAAAGAACCTTCAGGTGGTAGAGACCTTTCTCCGCCGCACCAGCACGGGCGCGGCCCCCTGGCACGTGATCGAAAGCACCGATCCGCATTATCGCGACGTGGCCGTCGCCGAACTGCTGCTGGAAGCCATCCAACGGCGGCTGCAACGGGAAGATGCCGCGTCGCAACGCTCGGGCGAGACACCGCAGGGCGAATCCACTCCGGAACCTACCACCTTCGAGAAACTCGATCCGCACACGGTTCTCGACAACGTGAATCTCGACCAGTCGTTGGGCAAGAAGGAGTACCACCAGCAGTTGGCGGAACTGCAAACGCGGCTAGCCGCGGCTTCGCGTGCCGCCTATCAGCAGCGCAAGTCGGCCATCCTGCTGTTTGAAGGCTGGGATGCCGCGGGCAAAGGCGGAACCATTCGGCGGCTGGTGCGGCCCATGAAACCGCAACTCTATCACATTGTGCCGATTGCCGCCCCCAGCCAGGATGAACTGGCGCACCATTATCTGTGGCGATTCTGGCGGCACATGCCCCGGGCCGGGCACCTGGTGATCTTCGATCGCAGTTGGTACGGCCGCGTGCTGGTCGAGCGCGTGGAAGGCTTCGCCACCCAAGACCAGTGGCGGCGAGCCTACCACGAGATCAACGACTTCGAAGAACAACTGGTGGAGAACGGCTACTACGTCGGCAAGTTCTGGCTGCACATCTCCCGGGGGGAGCAGCGCAAACGGTTCAAAGCCCGGGAGTCCACTCCGTACAAGCGCTTCAAGATCACGGACGAAGACTACCGCAACCGCAAGAAGTGGAACGAGTACGAAGCGGCGGTGGCCGAGATGGTTGCCCGTACCAGTTCGTCGCGCATCCCTTGGAACCTGATCGCGGCCAACGACAAGCGGTTTGCCCGCTGCGAGGTGCTGCGGATCGTATGCGAAGGCCTGGAAAGCCTGCTGTAACGCCCGGTCGGCGCGCACCGCGAGCGCGGTGCCATGCGGGGGGATTAAGCGTGCGCGACCGCGCTATACCCGCTCCAGGTCCTTCATCAGCGGCTGAAGGTACTCCACGGTGGAGTTCATGGAGGCCAGGTTCGGGTAGTCGTCCTCGGGGATTTGCACCCGATATCGTTTGCGGAGGCTCATCACGATATCGAGGAAGTCCATGCTGTCCAGTTCGAGTTGCTCGCGAAAGCTCACATCGTCCTGCAAATCGTCCAGGTTTTCGTCGGGGGCAATCTCTTGAAGGATTTCAAGGACGACTTCTCGAATCTCGGCTTTCGTCATTCTGCGTCACTCCTCCGTGGGGGGAAGCGGCTGCATCCCGCTGGATCGTCGAGGTAGGGTCGGTCGTGGGGAGGCGGTCGCTGTCTGCGGCAGGCCGCAATGCTCACCGGGGGCGAAGCACGCGCGCCGCCCAAGGTCATCTGGGTCGCTTCACAAGCGCTTTATGATCAATGCGGAGTTGATCCCCAACATGCCGAACGAGTTGTTCAAAATGTACTGGACCTGCCCCACTTCCTGCGGCTCGTTGAGCACCAGGCCAGGGATGGCGCAGTCGGGGTCGAGGTTGTCCACATTGATCGTGGCGTGGCAGGCGCCGTCGTCGAAGGCGGGCAGGTTGCCGCTCAATTCCAACACGCCGGCGGCCCCCATCGCATGGCCAATGAAGCTCTTGGTGTTGTTGATCCGTGTTCGTTGCGAGTTGCCAAACACCGTGCGGATCGCCACGGCTTCTTGGTGGTCGCCTGTCGTGGTGCCCGTGGCATGGGTGCTGACAATATCAATATCTTCCGCGTTCAGGCCGGCGCGGTGCAGGGCCATCTGCATGCATTCGATCTGCCGCTGGGGGTTGGGCAGGACGAAGTCGGTGGCGTCGCTGTTGACGCCGTAGCCAACAACCTCGCCGTAAATCTTGGCGCCCCGGGCCTTGGCATCGCTCAACCGTTCCAGCACGTAAATGCAACCGCCTTCGGCCACCACGATACCGTTGCGGTCGCGATCGAACGGCCGCGAAGCCTTGTGGGGATCGTCGTGGTGCGCCAAGGCCCCCTGGCTCTTGAAACTGGCGAAAATCCCAAAGGTGTGGATGCTTTCGGAAACGCCGCCCGCCAGGGCCAGGTCGCATTCGCCCAGCCTGAGCATTTGCACGCCCTGGATCACGCCCAGGTTGCCGGCGGCACAGGCGGCCCCGATGGTGTAGTGCGGTCCGGTGATTCCCAGGTTGAGCGAGATTTCACCGGCCGGGTTATTGGCGACCGTGCGCGGGTTATGGTGGTGCGACCAGAACTGGATGTCGTAGTCGTAGCCCTGGAGTTCGTAGATTTCGTTTTCCGTTTCGACGTTACCGTGCTCGGTCACGCCGACGTAGATGCCCACCCGCGAGCGGTCGATGTTCTCCCAGTCGATGCCCGAGTCGTTAATCGCTTCATGGGCGCAGTAGATGCCGATGGCACCGGCCCTCGTACCACGGCGGCGATCCTTGCGCGACTGGTAGCGGAACTCGTCGTGCTCGCAGATGCCCGCCAATGTCTCACCGACATAGCGAATTTCGTACTTCTGCACGCCGCTTCGGCCCGAGAGCAGGGCCTCGCGAAAGGTGCGCAAATCGCCTGCGCCGGGGGCCGTTAAGCCGACTCCCGTGATGACGATCCGTTGCTGATCGGGATGGCCGGCAATCATTGGGGGCCCGAAACAGTCACACCTGGGCAAAGTAGCTCAAGCTTTTGAACGTACCGCTTTTTGGCAGCGTTGACAAGCGGCGCAAGGTGCCAGAAAGCGGAGGCAAAGCAGGCGAAAAGCGGCCCCATTTTTCAGGCAATTGGCCCCGCTCCCGCAACGGTCTGCCCCGTGGCCAGCGTGCCCCCCGAGAGCCTGTGGCAGCAGCTAACAAGCGTTCCCCCCGGCGCCTGCATCGGGCCGGCCTGCCGGCAGGTTATCGAGATTATCATGTGATATGGCAGGCCATCGGCGGCCGACAGGTAGCGGGCAGCGGGCGAAACCGCCCCTTAAATTGCTTGGTCGGTCCTCCGGCGGCACGGTATACTGGTAAACACGATCCGGGGTGCCTGCGGGTCCGCCAAGATGTACGCCTCCCCCCTTCCGTAGCGGGGGCTCCGCGTGGCGAGCGCCCTGAGTTATTCACCCGGTGCCCCCCTAGCAGCGGCTGGACGGTGGTCTGCGCCGCTGGGTGGTGGGCACGTCCTTTTGTCAGCGGCTAGTTCAACTCGCAAATCAAAGGTAGTGTTTTCGATGCGCGTTGCCCTTACCGCACTGATGGTTGCAGCGGGAACGCTCGCTTGGCTGGCAGGTCCCCTGTGCGCCGAAGAAATGCTGCTCGAACTGGCGTCCGGGGGGCAAGTACGCGGCAATCTGCTCAACCCAACCGAAAGCCCTCGCGAAACCTACCAGATTGAAACGGCGCACGGCGTCCGTCTGGCCCTGCCGCGCGACGCCGTGCAGGGCTCGGGCATCATTTCCGACAGGCAGTTGGAATATGAGCAGGTGTGCCCCACCTATCCCGACACGCTGGAAGGCCAGTGGGCATTGGCCGAGTGGTGCCGCGAGAAAAACCTGAGGGCACAACGGGAGATTCACTTGGCCCGGGTACTGGATTGGGATCCCGACCACGAACAGGCGCGGCGGCTATTGGGCTATTTCCGGCATGGCGACCGCTGGGTGACTCAAGAAGAAATGATGACCGCCCGCGGATTCGTCAAATATAAAGGCGACTGGGTTCTGCCTGAGGAGGTGGAGATTCGCGAGCGGCGGCGGCAGTCGGAGTTGCAAGAGAAAGCCTGGATGCGGCAGTTCGCCGACTGGCGGAAGAACATCGCCAGCAAGTCGCAGGAAGTGATCGCGCAAATGCGGGAAGTCCGCGATCCGCACGCGGTGCCGGCCATCGAGTTTCATATGGCGCCCTCGCGCGAAGCGCGGCCCGCCGTTCGCATGGTGATGCTTGAGACCTTGAAGAACATCAATACGCCTTCAGCCTGGATGCTGATCGGGAATGCCTCACTCGAAGATCCCGATGAAGAAATCCGGATTTCTTCGCGCGAAATGCTGCGGGGACAAAAACAACCCGAACTGGTGCGGATGTTCGTGGCGGCACTCAAGCATGAGAACAACTCCATGGTGAACCGGGGCGCGCTGGGTCTGGCCGCCCTGGGCGACGAGTCGGCCATCGGCCCGCTGATCGATGCCCTGGTTACCACGCATAAGTTCCGCGTGGTGAAGGGCCGCCCGGGCACGACCGCCACGTTTGGTTCCAACGGTGGCGGTGGTTTGTCGGTGGGCCAGCAGGCGGAAGTCCACCACAAGCAGTTCTACAACGAACCGGTTCGCGATGCCCTGATCGTGCTGACCAACGCCAACTTCCAGTACAACCAGGAACAATGGCGGGCCTGGCACGCCAGCTATCTCCGCTCCCGGGCGGTCGATACCCGTCGCGACGACCGTTGATGGCCTCAGCTCGCGGCTTGGCGATTACTCCAGCAGCACTTTCACCACCACCTTGTGCACGCGGTCCGGCCCCGCCAGCGGAGCGTGGGCATCCTGCGGCAAGAAGATGGCGAAGCCTCCTTCGGGAATCGCCAGCCACGTGGCCGGGCGGTCGTAGTAGAACGCCACGTCGCGCTGCGGGTCGTACTCGCTCTTGACCCGCTGGCAATCGGTTACCGGTAGCCAGCCAATGTGGTCCGTGCCAGCAACCACGTACTGGATATCCAGGTACTGCCGATGCGCTTCGAGCAGGGCATGCTCGCGGCCCCGGCCCTCGTCCTCAGACACAATCGCAAAGAGCCGGTCGCCGTCGATCGTCACTTTGCCAGGGCTAAGCCGCTTCAGGTCGGGCTGTTGGAGGAAGTCAAACCCCCGGGCCAGCAGCGGATGCACCGCCGTATAGCAGGCGGCTTGCTCAAGACGGTCTACAATCACGGCAGGTCTCCAGCGCGTTCCAAGGCCATCCGCCGGTGCGTGGGCGTCAGAGCGGTTAGCATAGCCAGTGGCTGGCCATCGCGGCGAGAGCATTACGGCGCTTGTCGCACGCTCCCCTC
>CAZEEG010000107.1:13176-18419 GCA_964511065.1 uncultured Pirellulales bacterium
CTTCCCCCCGTGGGTGCCGGGCCGCGGTCGAATTGAGCGGTCAGCCGGAGGTGAGAGGCCTATAACCGGTTTCCGGCTGCTACGATAAAGGGATGGGCCGCCTGCCGCGTCCGTTGACTGCCCTGCCCCGCTTTCCTTGCCTTAAGTGTGTTGCTCGGAATGGCTTCACCCTCTGAACATCCATCGGCCGCCAACTCTATCCCCGGCACGACGTGCGGCCACGATCATGGCGGGCACGGACACAGCGACCATGGCCACGGCCACGCGCACCATCACTCGCTGCGCGGTGAATCGGCCGATTACAAGCGGCGGTTGGCCATTACCCTGGTGTTGGCCGCCATCTACATGGTGGCTGAGATTGTCGGAGGGTTGCTGACCAATTCGCTGGCGCTATTGGCCGACGCCGGCCATATGTTTTCCGACGTGGCTTCGTTGGGCCTCAGTTTCTTTGCCGTGTGGTTGGCCAGCCAGCCTTCGCCGCCGCATCGCACTTACGGTTACTATCGGGCTGAGATTCTCGCCGCCCTGGCCAACGGTGTTACGCTGGTGGTGGTGTCCATCTTCATTTGCTACGAAGCCATCGAGCGGTTTCACAATCCGCCGGAGGTGGAAGGCGGCCTGATGATGGCCATTGCCGTAGGCGGGCTGGTTGTAAACCTGATCGGCCTGTGGATCTTGAATGCGGGCCGCAGCGAGAATCTCAACATGCGCGGCGCATGGTTGCACGTGCTGACCGACGCCCTGGGCAGTGTCGGCGCGATTGCGGCCGGTATTGCGATTTGGGCCTTCGGCTGGGAACTGGCCGACCCGGTGGCTTCGATCCTGATCGCGCTATTGGTGCTGTACTCGGCCTGGAATCTCGTGAAAGAATCGATTGCCGTGTTGATGGAATCCGCGCCGGCGCGGATCGATGTCGATGAAGTGCGCGCCGCCCTGATGCAAGTCGACGGCGTGATCGACGTTCACGATCTGCACGTGTGGACGATCACCAGCGGAATGGATGCCATCTCGGCCCATGTTGTGACGCCCGCCGGCCACGGCGATCCTGGACTGCTGCGCCGCTTGCAAACGGTGCTGGCCAATGAATTCCAGCTCATGCATGCGACACTGCAACTGGAACCGCCCGGATTCAAACAGGCGTGCGATTTCAACAGCAGTTGCCCTGCCGGGGCCGATGCCAACTGGGCGGCGCGGTGAGGTGGAGTTCAGGTGCTGCGCCGGAGCACGCAGGAAGACTTTCGCCCGATGGCCAGGCTTCGCATAATCAAGAAATGAATCGTACCGTTGTTGGAATCGTTGCCCTGGCGCTGCTGTTGACGGCGCTGGCGTTGTTCATTTTTTCGACCGGGCAACAATCCGGCATGTGGATGTCTGCATGCCTTCGGGTGGGCGGTTTGATGGCCGTGGTCTGGCTGGCGCATCCGCAATTGGCGTACGCACCGCGCTGGTTCTTGTTTGTGGCCGTGCTGGGCGTAGCCGTCTTGATGGTTATCAAGCAACCACGGGCGCTCGCTGTGCTGGCGGTGATCTTCATCGTGCTGGCCCGGTTTCGACCGGCACCGCAGCCCAAGAAGGCCCGCGGTTAGTCACCGCCGCCCGTCGCCTTGGTCGCCGCGCTGGCGGCTCGCCGCGATCCCTGTTCGCGTCACCGCTGTAACGGCGGGAGATTTCTCCCGCGGCGCGACCGCCGAGGCCGCACTGAACCGTCACTACTGTTGGCCGGTGCGCTCGATCGAGCGGATCGTGTACCGGGGCGCGAAATTGCCGGGCGACTCTTCAACTTCGGACAGCGTGCCCTCGAGGGTCACATAATCGCCGGGCCGGTAGATGTCGCCCAGGGCCTCGATATCTTCCAGCACCACGCTTCCGCCGAACTCGTCCATCGGATCACTGATGGGAATGTACCGCAGTTTCCACCGCTGCTGGGCCAGCGAATACTCCAGCTTACCCTTCAACCAGCGGTAATGCTCCTGATCGTATCCGTAGGGGCCCGATGCCAGGCGTTGTGGCACGATCTTGCTTCCGCCGGGCACAAACTCAGGCTGCGAGTCGGACGTATCGCCGCTATCCCGATCCTCGCCTTCCCAGCGCTGGTAGCTGGCCGTACGGAGCGTACCCGTCGATGACACGCTGCCGTAGGCATCGTCGCGATGGGTGCGGGTGTCGGACAAGTCGTCGATTGCCTTGGCATCGTCCTGCGGTTCAAGCCGGCGCGGTTCGCGGAAGGCGACCGGGTCGGCATCTTCGCGGGCAAGCGAGGCTGAGCGGCGCGGCGCCAGACTGGTGGAGGGATAGGGAGCCTGTTCGTTCGACGACGAACGCTGGTCGGTACCCTGCTGCGGCGCCTGCTGTGGCGCCGGAGCGCGATCGGTGGTTGGCGGCGGCGTAGGTAGGGCCGTGGGGTTGGTCGCTGGAGCGGTGCCGACGCTGCTATTGGTATTGGGATAGAAGCCGGTGGAACCGCCGGTGCTGTCGTAGGTGCGCGCTGCTGTGTCGTCGGGGCCTGTCGCGCGGCTGGGGACGCTGCTGGCACGCTGGGTGCTGGTGGTTGTCGCGGTGGGGCCGGGGCCGGCGGTATTGGGCGGCCGGAAGCCTTGATCGTTGACCACGTTGGACTGGGCCGTGGCGTTACCGCCGTATTCGTAGCTGCCGCCGGGCGGGCTGTACGGATCGACCATGGGCGAACCGTTGGACGAGGTGCGCGGCAGTTGCGAGCCGCCTTCGTAGTACGAAGCCGGCGGCGGCTCATTGCTGGGCAGAACGGCGGTACCCGCCGTTCCGGTGCCGGGCGGCGGAATCACTTGCCGGCCAAAAATGGGATCGACCCGGGCCTGCGATTGCGCGCATCCCAGTGTGCCTGCCAGCAGCACGAACAAAGGCCATCGCCAACACATCTCGATAGCTCCTTCCGGAGACAGCCGGGGGGATCGATCGGCCCGGCCGGGCAAGCGGTGCGACACCTGTTGGACCGCGAGAAGCCGCGACCATCAGGATAGGACGCCAAGTACGGGCGCAAATGCGCCGGTGAAGCACCGACAAGGGCGGCGTACCTTAGCGCCGGGGGGCCGCGCTGTCCAGTCCATTTTTGACCAAACCGCAGGCATGCATGCTGCTTCCATGCTCACGGTACGAAGAGTACCATTGCCCACCATGCGGACCTTGAAGCTGATCGTCGCCTACGACGGAACCGACTTTGCCGGCTGGCAATCGCAACCCTCTGGCCGCACCGTGCAGGATGTGTTGGAAGCGGCGCTGGAGCCGTTGGGGATGGTTGGCCGAACGTTGGCCGCCGGCCGGACCGATGCTGGCGTGCATGCCCTGGGGCAAGTCGTACGGGTGCGCACGCGGGCCCCCTATCCGCCGCAGGTATTCTGCCAGGCGGTCAATGCCCGGTTGCCAGACGACATGGCCGTGCTATCGTGCCGCGAAGTGGGCGAGTCGTTCCATCCAATCGCCGAGGCCACCGCCAAGACCTATCGCTATCTGCTGCACGATGGCCCGGTGCGCGACGTCTTCCTGCGCCGCACAAGCTGGAAGCTATGGCAGCCTTTGGACGAACAGGCCATGGCCGAGGCCGCCCAAGTGCTGTGCGGCCGGCACGACTTCCGCAGCTTTCAAACTTCAGGCTCGGAGCGCAAGACCACCGTGCGGACCGTGCGGCGGATCGACGTGTGCCGCGGCTTTCAGGCTTGCCCCCACCTGGTCGCCATCGAGATCGAAGCCGACGGCTTTCTCTACAACATGGCCCGGGCCATCGTCGGGGCCCTGGTTGAGATCGGCCACGGCCAGCGCGATGCCGCGTGGCTTCAAGACGTGCTGGCCGCCTGCGACCGCCGGAGAGCCGCCCGAACCGCACCGCCGCAAGGCCTGTTCCTGGTCGAAGTACAGTACGGCGAGCAAGCGTAGGAGGCGTCGCTCAGCGGTTGCTGCGAGCCTGGGCTGCGCGCGACGCGATCAGTCCGGCCACGTAAGCGGCCTTGAAACCGGCGTCGATATTCACGACAGCCACGTTGGCGGCGCAACTGTTCAGCATACTCAACAGCGCGGCAATCCCTCCCAGGCTGGCGCCGTAACCGACACTGCTGGGGACCGCAATCACCGGGCAGGCGACATGGCCCGCCACTACGCTGGGCAGGGCGCCTTCCATGCCGGCCACGACCACGATGGCATCGGCCGGCCGAAGCCGCGGGAGATTCTCAAGCAATCGCTGCGGTCCCGCGACGCCAACATCCTGCAGCAATTCGGCCCGGATGCCCATCCAGTCGAGCGTTTCCAGCGCTTCTTCGGCCACGGGGCGGTCGCTGGTGCCGGCGCTCACGACGACCACGTGCCCTTGGGCGTCGGCGGTTGTCTGGGGCTGGTGGTTAGCCGGGGACACCGCGATGCGGAACGTGCGCGCCACGGCGTTATAGCGGCCTTGTGGAAAGACGCTCAACAACTGCTGTGCCTGCTGTTGGGTGGTGCGCGTGGCCAGGACGTTGGTGCCGGCTTCGAGTAGCCGCCGACAGATGCGTTCCAGCGCATCGTCGGACTTGCCTTGGGCGTAGATGACCTCCGGATAGCCGCAGCGCCGTTGGCGGTCGAGGTCCAATTGCACATCGCCCAGGTCGGCCGTGTATGCTGGCGCGGCTTGCGCATGGGGCAGCGCAGCCAGGAAGTCTTCGACGGTCAACTCGCCCGCTGCGAGCCGCGCGGCCAAGCGCCGCGTTTCGTCTGGGTGGTCCGGTGGGTTCAAGCCGCGATTCTCCCGCTGTGGGTTCCGGTGGTTGGCAGTTGCTGGGCCGTGAGCGCTGTGCGGCGGCGCTGATCCGTTCAATCTATCAGAAGCGGCCGTGATCGAATAAGGGAGGGCAGCGCGCCGGCCACTGAGAAGCCATGCAGGGAGTTGGGCTGCGTCGCCACACGGCCATGGAGCGGACCCGCTTGCACGCGGGCAGTAACAACCAGGAGCGGGAAGGCGGGCCGGATCGCGAAGCAGCTTCAGCCCGTCGAGAAAGCTTGTTTGTGGTCGCAGAATGAGGATGGCCAGCGAACGAGGGTGGCCAGACAAATAGAGCCGCCCTGGATAGAAAGGGCGGCTCTTTCTCGTTGCGTCAATGAAACCCGGACAGTGTTCCGGTTAGCCAGCCCTGCGGGTGGCCTTCTTCTTGGTCGCCTTCTTCTTGGCGCTCTTCTTTGCGGCCTTCTTCTTGGTCGCCTTTTTGGTAACCTTCTTTGCGACCTTCTTGGCAGCCTTCTTGGCG
>CAZEEG010000108.1:0-18098 GCA_964511065.1 uncultured Pirellulales bacterium
GGGAGACTTTCCGGCGCCCGCAACATGGACGACTTGGAACCTGGACGGTTCGTGCGGCGCGAATCGTGGTGGTTCCTGCTGACTAGCCATCGGCTAGGGAGAGGGTGGTTAGCAGAACATGAAAACGGTTTTCACCACAGGCGAAGCAGCCAAAATTTGTAAGGTCAGTCAGCAAACCATCATTCGCTGCTTTGATTCGGGGCAACTCAAGGGCTTCCGCGTTCCCGGCAGCCGGTTTCGCCGGATCCCACGCGACCAACTCTACGCGTTCATGCGCGACAACGGCATCCCCACCGATGCCTTGGATAGCGGTCGGCGAAAGGTGCTCATTGTTGACGACGACCAGGAACTGGTCGAGTTGATCTCCGACGTTCTGGAACGGGATGGCCGATTCGAGATCAAGACCGTCAATAACGGCTTCGATGCCGGAATGATGGTCAAGGAATATCACCCTGATCTCATCGTCCTCGATGTGATGCTGCCGGACATCAATGGCCGCGAAGTGTGCCAGCGGGTTCGCAGCGAGAAGTCGATGGACGACATCCGGATCATCTGCATTTCCGGCATGGTCGAAGACGACAAGATCGAAGAACTCAAGGCGGCCGGTGCCAACGACTTCATGCACAAGCCGTTCGAGGTCGAGAAACTGCTCGAACGGATCTGCACCCTGCTCGACATGGAAACCTCGCCCATCAAGTAAGCCGATGCCGGCAACTTAGGCCGCAAAGGCGATGAGGCGATCGGAACTTCGGGCCGGGCGATGTTGATACGCGCCGGCGGCCCCGCCCAATGTATATCCGGTAGAGAGGCCAGTTGCACCTCGACGGCATCTGGCCTCTCTTGCGTTTTGCCGCTGCCGGCCCCTAGATTCTTTTCTCGACCCACCACGTGAAAACCTGGCCGGCGCTAACCCCCCGCAGGACAGCAAAGACCTGGCAGGTCGGCGCCTGTTTGTCCTCCGTTCAGCAGCATGTGAAGCGTGGCCCAGCCGAAGCAAACTTCCTGGCGTTTGCTGCCGATCGCGTCTGGCGGCCCCGCCTTGCCCTTGCTGCCTGGCAGCGAATTGGCGCTTATCGCCGCCGCAAGCCACCGCAATGCGGCCCCCTTGGCCGACGTGCTGGCGGTCGATCCGGCGCTGACCCTCTGGGCGCTCGCTCAAGCGCGTAACGCTGCGCCCATCATCACCACCCTTGAAGCGTGCGCGGCGTGGCTGGTTTCCGATCAGGGAATATCAGCCCTGCATGCTGCTGCGGCTATTCATCCGCCGGAGTCGGAACAGCCCGCACGTTCGCAGGCGGATCGGGTCGCCCATTGGCGGCGGCTGGTTCGGGACGGCGTGTTGATTGCTTCGTTGGCCAGGGTGGCCGCGGCCGAAAGTGCCTCGGGCGATGAAAAGCGACCGCGGCAAGCGTACCTGATCGGTCTGATCCATAGGGCCGCGGCATGGCTGGCTGGCAGCGAAGCCCCCCTGGCGCCCCAGGCGGAATTCGCTTCGCCGCTGCCGGCACGTTGGCTCTCGCCCTGGTTGGCCATTCAGTTGGGAGCACTTCCTTCCGAGCCTGCCCAGACGTGGCAGCGGGTGGTCGCCCCCCAGGGGCAGGCCGTTGCGCAGGCTTTGGCGATGGCTAACTTTTCGCGCGATGATGTGGTTGCGGCGCAGCGTGCCGCGGCGGCCGCAGCGCGCCCCTGGCGGCGGTGGAACCTGCAGGGCCCGCTCGTCATTCCAAGCGTATTGGCGAGCATCGCCGTTGGCGAGCATTGCGAATCTTCGCCGCGGTCGAATGCCTCCTCGTCTCCTTGTCCTGCGGATTCATCCGCGCCGTTGCCGGCCGACCTGGAACGCGAGAAACTCGAAGCGCTGGCTGAGTTCGCCGCCGGGGCCGGCCACGAGATCAACAATCCGCTGGCGGTCATCAGTGGCCGGGCACAGTTGATGATGCGCTCGGAGATGAGCGCCGAGCGGCGGCGCGACGCGGCCTTGATTCATGCGCAGGCCCAGCGCGTCCACGAGATGATTGCCGATTTGATGTTCTTTGCGCGGCCTCCCCAAGTGCAGCGGCAGCGGTTTGAACTGGGTGCGGCCCTGGAAGAACTTCTCGCGGAACTGGCCACGCATCCCGGGGCCGACGGCGTGGCTCTCGCCCTATCGGCTCCGGCGGAACCGGTGGAGATCGTCGCCGACCGGTCGCAACTGCTGGCGGCCGTGCGCGCGATCTGTCTCAACAGCCTGTTCGCGCTGGCCGGCCGAGGGCGGCTTGAGCTACAGTGGTCACGCAGCAACGACCTGCCCGGCGTGCGACTGATCGTCCGCGATACGGGGCCGGGTATCCGTCCAGAAGTGCGGCGGCATCTGTTTGATCCGTACTACTCGGGCCGCGAGTCCGGGCGAGGCCTGGGCGTGGGGCTCAGCAAGGCCTGGCGGATCGTCACCCTGCACGGCGGCACCATCGAGGTCGAAAGCCAACTGGGGCAGGGCACGTCGATGGTGCTGCTTCTGCCCGACAACGAGGCTGAGCCATGAAAGACTTTGGCCCTGTGACGTTTCGGCCCGAGCTGGTTCATCCGACAGCGTTCATCGCGGCGGGTGCCGTGGTGATTGGCGACGTGACTCTGGAGGCCGAAAGCAGTGTGTGGTTTAACGCCGTGATCCGCGGCGACATGGAGGCCATTCGCATCGGGCCGCGCACCAACGTCCAGGATGGTGCCGTGCTGCATGCCGATGAAGGGATACCCTGCACACTGGGAGCTGGGGTCACCGTGGGCCACCTGGCCCTGGTTCACGGGGCCACCATCGCCGACAACGTGCTGGTCGGCATGCGGTCGGTGGTGATGAACGGCGCCGTGATTGGCGAAAACAGCCTCATCGCCGCCGGGGCCCTGGTTACCGAGCGGACCGTGGTTCCGCCGGGCTCGCTGGTCATCGGTTCGCCGGGCAAGGTGGCGCGGCAACTGAAGCCCGAGCATATCGAGCGGATTCGCGCCGCAGCCGAGCACTACGTGGCCAATGCGCGGCGGTATCGACCGCAGGCCCCGTAAAGCCAGCAGCCACACATGAGGGCGGTGGGCTGTGGATGAACGGGTTGGGGCCAATTGGAAAAATTCTACTTTCACGCAAAACACATCAAGAAAGTCTGGCCTCCATTAGGGGGGGTGAGTATAATCCCCGACGCCGGGAGAGCCAGTTGTCTCCCGGGGGAAGATTCCACGGGCCGCGGTTGACGCATGCTCTGCAGACGGATGACTTTCACTTCACGAAGCATTTCGTAGGCGACGGCAGCTTGTTTAAGTTGCAGCCTTTTTGTCCCTGATCCGATGTTGCCGCGCCGGGCGGTTCGTTCGGGTCGCAATCACCGGGGGCAAACCTGCCAGTCAGCGCCAAGTACAGCCATCCCGCGCTTCTTCCTGTCGCCATCCGTGGCGACGCCGGTAGACCGTTTGTTTTTGGGCGATCCATCCCTTGGATCGCAGAGGAGCGTCATGACGAAGAATCTGTACGTTGGAAACCTGAGCTACAAGACCACCACGGACGAACTGCGCGATGCTTTCGCACAGTACGGCACCGTTACGCGGGCTCAGGTGGTAGAAGACCGTGAAACCGGTCGCTCGCGGGGCTTCGGCTTCGTCGAGATGGCCGATGGTGCTGAGGAAGCCGTCGCCCAGTTGAACGGCGCCATGCTCGGTGGCCGCACGCTGACGGTGAACGAAGCCCGCCCACGGGAACCACGCCGCTAACCGCAACTCGCTAGAACATACAACCTGATACAACCTGATTTTGCCCCCGAGGGATCCCCGGCAATCTCTCGGGGTGTTTTTGTTCTTTGGGGGGAGAGCGTCAGCGCCATGCTGGCACGGTTCCACCGGTGATTTTGTGCATGTATGCCATCTACCATTCCGGTATGGCCAATTCCACCGGCCGCCAGCGCGCAACGGTACCATCTTCAGGGCGCGCGATATTCCCATGGTGGTTGCAAGCAACCGCCCTGCGAAGGCTTCATGATCGAAGATCGAATTTCTTGCAGGTCGAGTGCCCGTCACGCGGCAATGAAATGGACGCAGGGGGCGGGCTACCAGCGGGGCGGTTTTTTCTCGCTGCCGCGTCGGGCTGTGATTGGATTTCGCGCTGGAATCCATCATGGGCTTTGAACGATTCATGGCGATTGCAGCAATGATGGCTCGCATCGCGCGCCAGACGATCAACATTCACTCCCGGCCCAGCAGATGGCGCAGGGCGCCTTCCAGCTTCGGGAAGCGAAATTCATAGCCCGTTTCCAGCAACTTCTGTGGTACCACGTGCATACCGGTCAGCAGCAGGTCGTCGGCCATCTCGCCCAGGACCAGCCGCGCGGCAAAGGCCGGCATCGGTAAGACCGTCGGCCGGCCCAGCACGCGGCCCAGCGTCTTGGTGAATTCGCGGTTGGTCACCGCGTGGGGGGCGACGACGTTCATCGGCCCCCGCAATTCTTCGTGCGTCAGGGCGTGCAGGATGGCACCGATTGCGTCGTCGATTGCCACCCAACTCCACACCTGGCGACCGCTGCCCAGTCGGCCGCCAAGTCCCAGCCGAAATGGCGTAAGCATCTTGGCCAGCGCCCCGCCCTTGGCGCTCAGCACCACGCTGAACCGGGCATAGACCACGCGGATTCCGGCGGCAATCGCGGGCGCGGCGGCGGCTTCCCACTCCCGGCATACCTCTGCCAGAAAGGTATCGCCCGGCGAGCTTGCTTCGGTGAGTTCCTCGCCCGTATCCACGGGGTAATAGCCGGTGGCCGAAGCGCAGATGAGCGAATGCGGCTTGGGTTCCAGCCCGGCCAGCGCCTCGCACAGAAGGCGTGTGCCATCGACGCGGCTATTGCGGATGCGTTTCTTTTGGGCATCCGTCCAGCGGCCACTGGCAACGTTTTCGCCGGCCAGGTGAACGACGGCATCGTGGCCTGCCAGTGAGGCGGTGTCGATCTCCTGGTCCTTCACGTTCCAGTAGATTTCGCCCTCACTGGGGCGGTGGCGAACCAGGCGCGTGACCTGATGACCGCCGGTGGTCAGGAATGGGCAAAGTTCCGAGCCGATCAGGCCCGAGGCTCCCGAGACGGCAATCTTCATCGGACCCTGCTCTCCGTACTTGGCGTGCGACGCCAGATCGTGCAGCGTTATGGTATGGCGATAGGTGAACATTCGCCGCAGCCTGCTACGCACCATTCTGCCAACAACCAGGCGGCCCAACCACCCGCCAGGTATCCGGTATTGCACGTGGTCGCGCAGCAGGCAGGTGCCCGGCGGGCCGGCAGGTTCGAAGGCGTGCGTGTGTTCCCAGAATGCGAACGGCCCGGCCAGTTGCCGGTCGCGGAACATCCGGGGTGGATCGAATCCAAAGTGCTCGGCCAGCCACCGCAACCGGAGCGGTCCCAGGCGCGAAACCAGTTCAACCTGGGCACCATCAGCGATGCCGCCTTCGTGCCGCACCAATGTCACGCGCTCCCAGGGCGGGATCAACCGCTCCAGCGCACCGGGCCGGGCATGCCACGCAAAGGCTTCCGGGACCGAAACCGGCAAGACGCTCGCCTGCTCAAAGGTTTGAAGATGCCCTTGGTGCTGCATGATGGCGCGGTGGTTGAGGGGTTCAGCAATCGATTCAATTGCGGCGCGAACCGTAGGCCGTATCGGCCGTCGCGCATTGGTGCTGCGTGATGCCGACAAAAACATCGTATTGACCGGCAGCCTGCGATATACTGGCGCGGCCACGGTGGCTCGCTGCCCAATGGTATGCGATGACCATCAATGGTAATGGCCGCTGCCCGCATTTGAGCGCCCCCAGCGCACCCGCCTGTAAACCATCCTTCCGCCAGTCGATGCCCCGGGGAGTGAACGATTCATGCCGGTTCACAGGGTTTCTCGATCGGTGACGCCGCGGCAAGGCATCATCAGCGGCCTAGGCGTTTCGCTACTGGCTATATTTACGTTTGGCCTGTTTGGCAATGCAGCGGTCAGCGCCGGCGAACCGTCGCAGGGCCAGCAAGCGGCCCCGCCTGCGATCCAGGTTCCCGCCGATCACGCTGCGCGGATGAAGGCCGGCCAGGAATTGTTCCGCCGCGAGGTGCGAGGGCTACTGGTCGAGCATTGCCTGAATTGTCATGGCGGCGACAGCGTGAAGGCCGACTTCGATCTTTCTAGCCGCAAGAGCCTGATGGATAGCGGCATGGTGGGCGACACGGCCGAGGAAAGCTACCTGCTTTCGCTCATCACGCACCAGGCCGAACCGCACATGCCGTTTAAGGCGCCCAAGCTATCGGCCGGGCAGATTGATGCTATCCGCCGCTGGCTCGACCTGGGCGCACCGTACGACCGGCCCCTGGTGGAAAAGGAAAAGAACGATTCCGGCGCGGTCATGCAAGTGACCGATCGCGACCGCCAGTTCTGGGCGTTCCGCCCGCTGGCAAACGTGGCACCACCGCCGCTTGAAGATTCTGCGGTTCACGCGGCCTGGTGCCGAACCGAGATCGACCGCTTCATTGCCGCCGCGCAACAAGCGGCCGGCTTGCATGGTAATCCGGTTGCTGATCGACGCACGCTGATCCGCCGGGCTTATTTCAATCTGCTCGGGCTTCCGCCTTCGCCGGAGGAAGTGGAGGCGTTTGTCGCCGATTCCTCACCCGACGCTTACGCCCGGCTCATCGACCGGCTGTTGCAATTGCCTCAATATGGGGAACGTTGGGCGCGGCACTGGCTGGACGTGGCCCGATTTGCCGAGTCGCACGGATACGAGCAGGATTACGACCGCCCGCACGCCTACCACTATCGCGACTTCCTGATCCAGGCCTTCAACGACGACATGCCGTACGACCAGTTTGTGCGCTGGCAGTTGGCAGGCGACGAACTGGCACCCGACGATCCGCTGGCCTTGATGGCGACGGGCTTCTTGGGCGGCGGCGCGTTTCCGACCCAATTGACGGAAGCCGAGTTTGAATCGGCCCGGTACGACGAACTGGACGACATGGTCGCCACCACCGGCGTGGCCTTCCTGGGGTTGTCGGTAGGTTGTGCCCGGTGTCACGATCACAAGTTCGATCCCATTCCCAGCCGCGATTATTACCGGCTGGCCGCCACGTTCACCGCGACCATTCGCAGCGAAATCGAGTTGGAAGTTCCGCACGCTTCTGCGCCTCAAAAGGTGCAGGTGACCAGCGAGGGCTTTCCTCACATGAAGCACCACGCCGACGGCCGCGGCTTTCCGCACTTCTACCCGCAGACATTCCACCTGGCGCGGGGCGATGTCCACCAGAAGCTTGAACCGGCCGAGCCGGGCTTTCTGCAGGTGCTGCTTCGCGATGGCAAACCCTCGGAGCATTGGCGGCGCGATCCGCCGCAAGGCTGGGAGCGAACCAGCTTTCGCCGGGCAGCCTTGGCGGGTTGGATCACTGATCCCGATTACGGGGCCGGGCACCTGGCGGCCCGGGTGATTGTCAATCGCGTGTGGCATCATCATTTTGGCCGGGGGATCGTCGCCACGCCCAACGACTTTGGTTTGCAGGGTGAACCGCCCACCCATCCCGAGTTGTTGGACTGGCTGGCCCGCGACTTCATCGCCCACGGTTGGCGGCTCAAGCGGCTTCACAAGCAGATCATGACCAGCGCTGTGTTCATGCAGGGCGATCAGACCGACGCGGCCCGATCCAAGCTCGATCCCGATAACAAGCTCCTCTGGCATCGGGCGCCGCGGAGGTTGGAGGCCGAAGCCATCCGCGATGCGATGCTTTCGGTATCCGGCCTGCTGGATGAGCGGATGTTCGGCCCCGGCACGCTCGATGAAGGCATGCGCCGCCGCAGCATCTATTTCTTCATCAAGCGCAGTAAGCTGATCCCCACGATGATGCTGCTGGACTGGCCAGAACACCTGGTCAGCATCGGCAACCGGGCGACCACAACCACCGCCCCGCAAGCGCTGCTGTTCATGAATAACCCGCACGCCCGAGCGTATGCGGCGGGCCTGGCCGCCAGGGCCGCGCAGCGGCAGGCTGATGGCAGCGACGCCGCCTTCATCGCCGCCAGCTTTGCCCTGGCATTTCAGCGGGAAGCCGCCGCGGCCGAACGGCAAGCTGCCCGAGACTTCCTGGCCGAGCAGCGCAAGCTGCACGCGTCGGCCGGCAAGACGGCGCGCGAAGCCGCGCGGCTGTCGCGGATTGATCTCTGCCAGACGCTGCTGAGTATGAACGAATTTGTCTATATCGACTGATAGCCGCCCACGCCGCGACATGCCCGGGGCACAACATACGCCGGGCATAGCGCTCACTGCAGCGCCCTATGCAGCGCGGCCGGACCCACCAAGGGGGGTTCAGCGGCCACAGCCAAGGTTACGCAAATGAACCGCTTGCCTGCCGACGATGGTGTGAAGGTTGTAAGCCGCCGCCAGATGCTGCGCCGCGCCGGGTGCGGCTTTGGATTGCTGGGACTGGCCGGCTTGCTTGCCCAGGAGGGGCTGCTGGAATGCTCGGCAGCGGCGGCCGAGCTTGGCAATCGGGCATTGAATCCGCTGGCGCCGCAGACCACGCACTTTGCGGCCAAGGCCAAGTCGGTGATTTGGATCTTTGTCAACGGCGGCCCCAGCCATGTCGATACCTGGGATTACAAGCCGCAGCTTGAGAAGTTCGACGGCCACAGCATCAAGGAGTTCGATCCGGAATTCAAAAACACCACCGGGTTCTTCAAGAACGCCGTCGGCAACCTGATGAAGTCGCCCTTTGCGTTCCGGCCCCGCGGCCAGTGCGGCAAGATGGTTTCCGACTTGTTCCCGCACTTGGGCGAACACGTGGACCGCATGGCGTTCATTCACTCGGGCTTTACCGAGTCGAACAACCATTCGCCCGCCTTGTTCATGATGAACTGCGGCCTGCCGCGGATGGGCTTTCCGTGCGTTGGTTCGTGGGTCACGTATGGATTGGGGAGCGAGAGCCAGAACCTGCCGGCCTTCGTGGTGATGAGCGATCCCAAGGGCCGGGGACTTCCCAAGGGACACGCGGCCAACTGGAGCGCGGGCTTTCTGCCGGGCGTGTACCAGGGAACGCACCTGCGGCCCAGCGGCGACCCCATCGAGAACCTCACCCCTCCCACGTCACTGCCGCCGGCGGCCCAACGCAACCAGCTTGACCTGCTGGGCCGACTCAACAAGTTGCACCACGAGAGCCACGCGGGCGAAGCCGAATTGGCCGCGCGGATTGAGAGCTTTGAACTGGCGTACCGCATGCAATCGGCGGCGCCGGAAGCCATCGACATCGAGGCCGAGCCTGCACATATCCACCGTCTGTATGGGATCGGCCGCGAGGAGTGCGATCACTTCGCCCGCCAATGCCTGGTTGCCCGGCGGCTGGTCGAACGCGGCGTGCGGTTCGTCCAGATTTATTCCGGCGGCATGGAAAACCAGCGATCCTGGGATGGGCATTCCGACATCGCCGGCAATCACAGCCAGTTCGCAGGCGAAACCGATCAACCCGTGGGTGGCCTGCTGGCCGATCTTGCCCAGCGTGGCTTGCTTGACGAAACACTGGTGATCTGGTGCGGCGAGTTCGGCCGGTTGCCGATTGCCCAGACCGGTGAGAAACCCGGCCGCGACCACAACCCCCACTGCTTCACCGCCTGGCTGGCTGGCGGCGGGGTCAAGGGCGGCGTGAGCTACGGCGAATCGGACGAGATCGGTTACAAAGCCGCCGTGGACCGCGTCCATGTCAACGATCTGCATGCCACCATCCTGCACCTGTTGGGATTGAACCACGAACAACTCACCTACAAATACAACGGGCGCCGCTTCCGGCTAACCGACGTGGGCGGCCGCGTCCTGCACGACATCCTGGCCTGACAACCCAATCCTGGCCCGAACGCCGGTGCGCAACAGGCGCCGCCTGGCCGTTCAACCTTTCTGGAGGTTTCGCGATGACACGTCTGCCGCGACGCGAGTTTCTGCAAACCACGTTGGCCGCCGGTACCTCGCTGCTGGCCGCCGGGGCAGCGCCGTTTTCAACCGCCGCCCGGGGAAACCCTGCCACGCAGGCCACCGAGCGGGAGGTGTTGCCAGTGGCGGTCATCGGCACCGAGTATCGCATCAACTCCCACGCCGACGTGATCGTGGGCAAGATCATCGAAGGTTACGACCAGTTGGGAGGTCCGGGGCCGAAGCTCAAGCTGGTTTCGCTTTACACCGACCAGGTGCCGGAGAACGATATCAGCCGCGCCAAGGCCAGGCAGCACGGCTTTGCCATCTGCAAGACGATTGAAGAGGCCCTGACCTTGGGCACCGGCAAGATCGCCGTGGCCGGCGTGCTTTCCATCGGCGAACACGGCAAATATCCCAAGGTGGCACGGACGGGCCAGATTGAGTACCCCCGACGGCGGTTCTTTGACGGCATTGCCGACGTGTTCGAGAAGTACGGCGAAGTCCGGCCCGTCTTCAATGACAAGCACCTGGCCTGGAACTGGAAAGACGCCAAGCACATGTACGACCGGGCCAAGGCGATGAAGATTCCGCTGATGGCCGGCTCGTCGGTGCCGGTGGCCTGGCGGGTTCCGGCGCTGGAACTGGAGCGGGGGTGCGTGCTGGAGGAAGCCGCCGCCGTCGGCTACGGCCACACCGAAGCCTACGGGTTCCACACCCTGGAGGGCATGCAGTGCATGGTGGAACGCCGCCGCGGAGGCGAGGTGGGCGTGAAGCGGATCGACGTCCTTACGGGCGAAGACATCGCCAAGGCCGAGAAGGAAGGTCGCTGGTCGAGCGAACTGCTCAAGATCGCGGCAGAAACCGCGCCGCCAAACCGTCGGCCGCGAACCGAGCTGGGGCCCAACTCCGCCATCTGGATCATCGAGTACAACGACGGCCTCAAGGCCACCTTCGGCATGCACACCCTGCTGGCTTACGAGTTCACGTTCGCAGCCCGATTAGCCGGTCAGGAAAAGCCAGCCGCTACCTGGTTCCAGCTTCAGGAAGGCAAGCCCTACTATCACTTTTCTTACCTGGTGAAGGCGATCGACGAGTTCATCCATACCGGCCGCTCTCCCTATCCGGTGGAACGAACGCTGCTTACCACAGGCATCCTCGACGCCGCGATAAACGCCCTGGCCGATGGCAAAGGCCGCGACACCCCGCACCTGGCCATCCAGTACGAACCGACCGATTGGCCGTACGCGCCCGGCGTAGCACCCGAGCCGCGCGAGAATCCCTAGTCTGCGTAGGTCAAGCATCGCCTGCGTTAATGACCACAAGCGGCAGATGCGCCTGGCCGGTACACAACCAACGGTCGCTCAGCATTGACGTGCTTTGGCGCGATGGCCAGTGGTGCTCTAGCCTTCTGGTACTCATATAGAGGAAGCCGCGGACGGCTAATCCCAGCCCGAAGCGTGAGCGGGGAAACGACGGTTCTTCCTCGCTCACGCGTCGGGCTGGGATTCGATTTACGGCCACGCTTCGCTCGCCTATAGGTGGCAGGCGGTGCCTGAGCTGCGTGGATTGATGAGCGGTGGACTTCAGTTGCCGGCTTGCCCGAAGCCGTGGGCATTGAATTCCGAGTCGATGTTGCCCCACATTCCGCCGGCCTGGTTGCCGACGACGCCGATGACAGCGATAACCGCCATGAGGATCATGGCCAGCATCACGGCGTACTCAACAGCGGTAGGACCACTTTCATCCCGGAGAAACCTGATAATCTGGCGGAACATGGAGGAGTCTCATATTGAATGCCACACGAGATATGAAAAGGCCTTCGACTCTTCCTCCTGCCAGACACGAAGGGCCCTGAACGCAAAGTCAGGATGCCCGGGCCGCCGCTTGCATACCTTCGCTCAGGTGGCACGGTCGCTATTGCAACCCTAGGTTGCAATTCCCAGCCGGTCAAATCGCTTCGATCATTCTCTCCACTGCCGCCCGAATCGCCAGTTCAACGTGTGACGGGCATTCCAACCGATCGGGACCACCCGCGCCGCCGATGCGCGGCCAGCGCGGGGCGTTGCGGTGTAAGGCCCTGCGTTTCCCTGAATGGCCGGTTGCCTTTGGAAAGCTCGGCCTCTCAATCAAGCGGATCATCGCTGCGAATCGATCCATCGGCACTATTGGGGGGCTGCCCGCGGTCGATGGCCGCTTGAGCCGCCGTGGCGCGTGAACTACAGTGTCGCTCAAGCGGCCTCTGCTGCCGCTGTGTTCGCATGGACCTCTTGCCAGGTTGTTGAAACCATGAACCGCACCGCACGTTGCACCTCGTGGGCTGTCGCCGGCTTTGCAGCGACATGGGCACTCTTGGGATTGCAGGCCGCCGGGCCGGCAGCAGCGGCCGAAAATCCCGGCAGCTATGGCAAGACGGCCGACGGCCAAGAGGTCGCCAGTTTCACGCTGAAGAATCGCTCGGGCATCACCGTCAAGCTGATTAGCCGTGGCGCCACGATCACCCATCTGTACCTGCCCGACCGCGACGGCAAACTGGCCGACGTGGCCCTGGGGTTTGACGACGTGGCCGGGTATGAATCGGACCGCAACCAGTATTTCGGCTGTATCGTGGGCCGCGTGGCTGGTCGCATTGCCAGGTCGCAGTTCACGCTCGACGGCCAAACGTATCGCCTGCATGCCAACAACGGCCGCAATCACTTGCACGGCGGCGGCCCGCGCTCCCTGGAGAAGGTACTCTGGAACGGTGAGATGCTGACCAGCGACCGCGGCCAGGGCGTGCGCTTCACCTATACCAGCCCCGATGGCGAAGAAGGTTATCCCGGCCGTGTGGAGTTTGCCGTCACGTACCTGCTCACCGACGACAATCGGCTGGAAATGGACTTTGAGGCCACCACCGACAAGGCCACGCCCGTCAACTTGAGTCAGCATATGTACTTCAACCTGGCAGGGCACGGTGCGGAAACGGTGCTCGATCACGTGCTGATGCTCAACGCCGACCGCTACAACCCGGTGGACGACGAGTTGATTCCCACCGGCGAACTGGCGCCGGTGGAAGGCACACCGCTGGACTTCCGCCAGCCCAAGGTGATTGGGGAGCGGATCGAGCAACTGTTCGACACGCCGACCAAAGGCTACGACGTCAACTTTGTGCTGAACCAGAAAAAGCCCGGCGAGCTAACCCTGGCAGCCGTGCTGAAACATCCCGGCTCTGGCCGTGTGGTGAAGGTACGGACCACGCAGCCCGGTGTGCAGCTTTACACGGGCAACTTTCTGTTCGGGCAGCAAGGCAAGGGCGGCCGCACGTATGCCCAGCGGAGCGGCGTTTGCCTGGAGACGCAGCATTTCCCCGATTCGGTGAATCGCCCCAATTTTCCCTCCACCATCTTGCGGCCCGGCCAGAAGTATCACCATCGCTGCATCTACGAGTTTGCAACGGAGAAATAGCCGCCAGGCGCCATAGCCTTCACGGTGCGGATCGGTTTGCGGCATGCGATGCGCTTCCACCGGTAGACGGGGCTGACGGCGACCGATAGGCTGACAAAGGTTGCTGTCTTCGCCGCACGAGGGGTCGCTGGATACCTCGGCGGGTCGCATTCCTCGACGGTGCGCACAAGCTATGGCTTCTATTGTCACGTTGACGCTCAATCCCGCGATCGACAAGAACACCAAGGTTGGCCATGTGCGGCCGGAAAAAAAGCTCCGCTGCGATGCGCCCCAGTTTCACCCGGGCGGAGGCGGGCTCAACGTGGCCCGGGCCGTGTTCAAGTTGGGAGGCTCGGCCCATGCAGTGTGGACCTGCGGCGGGCACACGGGCCGTTACCTCAGCGAACTGCTCGACAGCGAACGCATCGACCACCACCCGCTCCCCATTGCCGGAACCACGCGCGAAAACCTGATCGTGTACGAAGAGGAGAGTGGGCTGCAGTTCCGGTTCGGCATGCCGGGGGCCCCGCTTACCGACGCCGAGATGCAGCAATGTCTCGACTATGTGCGCGGTCTGGACCCCAAGCCCAACTACCTGGTGCTCAGTGGCAGCCTGCCGCCGGGCGTGCCGACGAATTTCTACGCATCGGTGGCGCATGCGGCGCCGCCGTCCACGCGCGTCATCCTCGATACCAGCGGCGCCGCGCTCGTGGAGGGGATCGAGCAGGGCCTGTTCTTGATCAAGCCCAACATCGCCGAACTCGAAAAGTTCTGCGATCACGCGATCAGGGGCGAAAGCGACATCATCAAGACCTCGCGGAAACTGATCGATGCCGGCCGTACCCAGGCAGTGGTAACGTCGCTGGGGGCCGGCGGAGCGATGCTCGTCACGGCCGACCTTCACCAGCATGTGTACGCGCCCACGGTTCGCATTCGCAGCAAGGTGGGGGCCGGCGACAGCATGGTGGCCGGGATCGTCGTGGCCCTCCAGCGGGGCGAACCTTTGGAAAGGGCCGTGCTGTTTGGTGTTGCCGCGGGCTCGGCCGCCGTGATGACCGAGGGCACTGAATTGTGCCGCCAGGAAGATACCGAGCGGCTGTTCGAGCTGCTGGTCAACCAAATGTAGCCAGGATGGTAGGCGCCCGGCCAATGGTTGAGGCAACCGCGCGGCCGTTGAGCCGTTGAGCGCATCACCATTCGCTTGGTGAAACCGGCCCTACGGCCGTGGCATGCGGCGTTATTCCTCGCTGCTGATTCCCTTCTTTTTCAGGTAGGCCTTGGCCGAGTCGGCCATGGTCACGAGGGCAGCACCCATCATGATGGCGTCTTTAATCACCAGGCGGCCTCGACCGCTCAAGTAGGGGAAGCCATGCTCGGCATCGCCCAGGTTGGGCACCCAGCACTCCGGTGTGGTGATAAGGAACGATAGCGTCACAAACGACATGATGAACACCAGGAAACTGCCGACGGCGGCCGCCTGCGGAAGCCAGGGGTGCAGACACAACAACAACCCATACAACACGATCACGCTGCCCAGTCCATAGGAGAACGTATAGGTGCCGTTGTTGTGATGCCAGGAGCGGTTCTCGGGATTCAGAACCCCCTCTGGGTTCATGTGCTCTTTGTAATTGCCGGGGTCGGCATAAAAGAACGACATGAAAGGGCTGTTGGCGACAAAGGGCACGATGCCGTCGGCCTCGTATTTGAACGCCTTCAGCCCACCGATCCAAAGCAGGACCACGATCAATCCTACCCGAGTCACAGCGACGCCCACCCGGTCGGCGCGGCTGGCCGCTTGAAACACCTTGGTGATGTCCATGTTTCTCTCTCCCGCTTGAGCCAATGTGCACCATAGCGCCGCGCGGCGTGCCCCCCCAAGTACGGGTGGCTGGCTGTCCCCAGCAGGGGAACGAATGCGCGGCGCCGCAATCGCCGCCTCGGTGGCGGTCTTGCCACGCGTGGGGCGAGCGATCCGCCGAACCGTTTGGGCTCGGCACCTGGCTTAAGTATCGGAGTCGGTCCCCTCGGACCGAATGGGCGCATTGCCCGAAACCATGGACAAATTGCTCCCTCCGCGAATTTCCGTCTCAAAATCGCGGAAGAAGGTGGGCGAAAAACCAGTAGCCTTCTTGAATAGCCGGCTGAAGTACAACTCGTCGGCAAAACCCAATTCGCGCGCCACTTCCTTCACGGGCTTCAGCGTGTGCAGCAGTTGCCACTTGGCGTGGGTCAGAATGCGACTGCGGATCAACTCGGTAGGCGTGGTGCCCAAGTGCTCGCGCACCAGGCGACCCAGCGTCTTGGGCGTGACGTGCAGCAACCGGGCATAGTCCGAGGGCGAGTGCAGGCGGTGGTAATTGGCTTCAATCAGGTCGCGCAACTGAATGAGCGTGGGATGCCGCGGATCGTTCAACCCCCGCGGGCACGCTTCGCCGCTGGAGGTCTTCACCCGGGTGGCCAGGATCAGCAGCACCTTGAGGTGAGCGAGGATGGCTTCGCCGTGGGCCAACCGCCGCCGGGCCTGTTCTTCCTGAATTTGGGCAAATAGCCGCTGGATGGCTGAGGGCGCATCGCCTTGCAGTTTCACTACCGGCACGCCGTAGGGATCGTTGAACAGAATGCCGCTACAGCCGACCTCCGCGTGGAACGTTTCCACACACAGAAAATTGGCGTGAAACTGGATCAGCTCGGCCTCGACCGGGCCATCGGGCGCCAGGCGGATGTGCTGATAGGGAACGAAAAATATCAGCGATTGGGGAACAAAGGTAAAACGGGCGGCATCGGCCCAACACGTGCCCGACCCCGAGCGGATGAAGTACACTGCGAAGTAATTGGTTCGGGCCGGTTCCACCGGGCTGCCGTCCAGGTGCAGACTCGTGGCGCGAATCGGCTCACCGCCGTGGCGCGGATCGTACAAGTCACTGCTGGGCTTGCGGCGGGCGGTTTGCTGGAGCGACATCGGGGTCAAGTCCAGGGGGGTATGAGAACTGCTGCCTCATGGAGTGAAGCGGCGCATCGGCAAAGTTCGCGTCTGTGGAAGGATATCGCCCTGGCAGGCTGGCGGCGAGTCGCCACCCCTCGAAGAAGGGGCGTGAGCGCGCGTTTGATAGGCGGCTGGGCGGGGCTGCTGCGGCTGCCCCCCCCACGAGGAGCGGCCCTGGGACGGTTGCAGGGAGGATAGCGATTCCGTATGCTGCAGGGTGGTTTGTTTGGTTTTTGTGAAAATCCAGACGCTGCCAGAGTTTCCGTGCAGCGGCCTGAAATGATTCGCCCCCGAGGGCGCAGGCGAAATGCAGGAAGTCCTCTTTCAATACGAGTTAAACCCAACCACCTGGGTTTACTTTTCTTCCCTGCTTACGCTGGCGATTTTCTTCAAATTCAGCCGCTTGTGGAGCATTCGGAATCTCGATCTGCTGGGACTGATCGCCCTGGCTCCCGGTTTGCTCCTTATTTCGCTAGGCCACCAGACCAGCCTGCAAGAGACTGCGGCCAACCTGGAGGGCGAGGCGGCCACGGCCGACGACTCCCACGCAGATCAGGCAGATATCGCCCCTTTCCAAGTGGCAGCCACCGCGGATGCTGCCCTGGATGCAGCAGCCGCGCCAGAGCCTGCGACGGATGAACCGGCGGTCGAGGAAGAAACGGCCATCGTCGCGCCCGTCGCTCCGCAGTCCTCAGGAGCGCGGCTGGAATCGCTGGGGTACTTCTGGCTGTTCATGGTGGGCCTGTTCTTTCTGATCCGGCTGTTGACCGATCCGCTGTTGGCACGGCGACCGCTGCTGGAACCGAACCTTTCAGCCGGAGGGCTGACGTTTCTGGCGCTGTGCCTGTTTGTCTTTTTGATGACCAACGTGATCACGGCCGACGTTCCCGAGCCACAAGAGATTGCCGCGGCCGACCCCCAGGCCAGGGCCGTTGCGGCCGATGGGCAGGCCGATCAAGCCGCCGCGGCCATGGCAGCCCAGGCGCCCGGCTTCACGGTGCTCGATTTATTTCCGCGCTTTCCCAGCAAGGCGTTTGGCCCCAATCCGGTGCTGGATCAGAACCTGTACCAGGGCAAGGCCGTGTTCGTTCTCACGGGTCGGCTGCTTACCATCTTTTCCCACCTGATGATCGTGGCCGGCCTGATCTACCTGGGCTCCCGGTATTTCAACAACTATTGGACCGGGATCGGGATGGTGGCCCTGTATCTGCTGCTGCCCTACACGGCTTACCTGGTGGGCGACCTGCGCCATGCGGCCCCCGGGGCGCTGCTGGTGTGGATGATGGCTGCTTACCGCCGTCCGCTGATCGTGGGCGCCCTGCTGGCCGTGGCTATCGGGGCCGTGTACTACCCGATGTTCTTGATCCCGCTGTTCGTGGGATTCTATTGGCAGCGCGGATTGCTGCGGTTTTTGGGCGGGTTGCTGGGCACGTTTACCGCCCTGTTGCTGCTGGTGGCCTTGCTGGCCCCGCCGGGCTTTGGCTCTATTTTGCAGCACTTCCCGCAGATGTTCAGCCTTTCGACGGAGAACCTGCAAGGCTTCTGGGCCACGCAATCGCCTTACCTGCGGATTCCACTGGTGGCGTTGTTCCTGGCCATGTGCTGTGGGATGGCGATCTGGCCGGCCCAAAAGAATTTGGGCACGCTGATGAGTTGTTCGGCCGCGATCATGTTGGGGACACAGTTCTGGTATCCGCAGGGCGGCCTGCTGTTTATGAACTGGTACCTGCCGCTGCTGCTGCTGACGGTGTTCCGCCCCAACCTGGAAAACCGCGTGGC
>CAZEEG010000109.1:0-18067 GCA_964511065.1 uncultured Pirellulales bacterium
CGATAGCCTCAAAGGCGACAAGAGCCCCTGCTTTCGGGAGATCTGGTCTGCCCGGCGGGGGAAACGCACCGTCGAATTGAATCCGATGCCGACCCGAGTGCGGATCGACAATATCACCAGCGAGCGGGCCACGATCCTGGACATCTTCGCCGTGGACCGGCGAGGGCTGCTGTACACCATTACCAAGACCCTGTTCGACTTGGGGCTTTCGGTCTGGGTGGCAAAGATCGGAACGTACCTGGACCAGGTGGTCGACGTGTTCTATGTCACCGATGGCCAGGGCCGCAAAATTGAAGATTCTGCCAGGCTGCAAACCATCCGCTCAGCCATCGTGGAGGCCGTGGACCATCCTGGCCAGCCATCGGCCAAGGCACCCGCGGACATCAAGAGCGGGTAATCCGTCACAGCGGTGGGTGGGTGGGTGCTGGCACGGTCTGAAAGAGCGTGCGGCCGAAAAGGGCTCACTTTCCTTCAGCCTGGTCGTTTTCGGCTGCTGCGGCCTGCTTGTCGTTCTCGGGCCAGGGTTCACTGGTCATGGTCAGCTTCAAGCTGGAGAGGTTCGTGCGAATCTCGATGGAGCGATTGCCCGGGTCGGGCGTGATGTCCATTCGGCTGATGGCGTTATTGAGTTCTTCCTCGACCACCTTGCGGCCGGTCCGCTTGTCGATGCCTACGATCGGGCTGTACTGGCGGACGATGCGGTTTTCGCGGTTTTGTTCGTAGATGCGGCAGGCCAGCACCAGCACCGGAGATTCCAGGGGCTGGGTGTAGTCAAACGAGGTTTGGGCAATCTGCGTTTTCCAAAGCTGCTGGCCACTTTCGCGGTCAAAGCCGTAGACGTTGCCGCCGACCAAGGGGCTGTGATAGCCGCCGGGAACGGGGTTAATCATTCCCTGCCCCCCTTGCGGCGAGTTGGCAAACAGCAAGTACTCCCGCTGGCCGCGGACCACAAACATGTCGGTCAGGTTTTTATCGGGCTGAGTCGCTTGATCGACGCGCAGTTTACCGTCGAGCAGCGACGCCACGGCAAACCGCCCTGCCTCGTCCAGCACGGCAATTTCGTCGCCGCCCACCAGCCAGAAATGGGCGGACGCGGCAAATTCGTGTTGCCACCGAACGCGGTTCTCCCACGGATCGACCAGCGCCAGGCGCGTTGTCTGCTGCCCCTGCTGCCAGGTGAGGATGCAGCGGCCAAGCGTGGCAATGCGGTGCGATTCATCAGGAAGCTGGCAGCGGCCAACCTCGCGGCCATCGAGCGTGCGGAGCACCACCGCCTCGTTGCCTTGGGGGGCAGCCACCAGCACCACGTCGTCGTCGCCAAAGACCTTGCTGTCGGGCCGCACGTTGAATCGCTTCCACAGCAACTTGCCCGTCAGCGGGTGAACGGCGTGCAGCGTTTGCAGTTTGTGGAAGCAGACAATGCCCGGCGTCACCAGGCCCAATTCGGCAAAGCCGCCGTTGTAAGGATCGTTGGCCTTGAGCCGGGGAAAGCGTCCTGGCCGCTGTTCCAGCATCTGGGTATAGGAGCCCACGTTGACGGCGCCGGGAAAGTTGACCGTAAGATCGGTGTCCCACAGCACGCGGGCGCCATCGTTCTCGCCGTCTTTCTCGGCAACCGTGGTATCCAGGGCGATGAACTCATTGCCGCGATGAACCACGATCAGATGGCCGGCGACCTGGGCGCGGAGCATGGGCGCGTAGAACGTGCGCTGGCTGCCGCTGCTGGTCGAGAGTTGCACGCGCCACCGTGGCGTGCCAAAACCGTCGCGCGCGACAATCCGCTGGTTGTTGCCGTTCTGCTCGACCTCCAGCCTCAGGTTCCCCAACAGGCCGGGCATGTCGTCCAATTCGAGCAGGTAGTTCCGCTGGTAGGTATTCAGCCGATCGTTGGTTCGGGTGACATCGACCCGGCCCGTCGGCCACCGCGTGTCGTGGCGCAACAACCGGCTGACCTCGATATTGACTGGCAACTCGGCGAATATCTGGCTGCCGGTCTTGCCGTCCAGGCAGACCTGGTCGCCGAACTCGTCGCGTAATTGCCGATACAAAGTAGCCGCCGCTTCGGGACGCTGGGCCGCCGCCAGCATCTGGGCAAGTTGTGCCGTTGCTTTGCCAGCGGTGCCGCGATCGGGCGAGTTGGCCAACTGCAGCAGGTGGTTCTCGCGCTCCAGCACCTCGCTCCGGTCGATCATGTCCAGCAGCTTCCACCGGGCCTGCGCGGCGGATCCGTGCCAGGCGAACAGGTTCAGGTACCGCCGCAGCGCGTCGGCTTGCCCGCTGCCGGCTGCCTGTTCCAAGTGGGCTGCGATGGCGCGATCGATCCTGACTTGCTGCGGGCGGTCGCCATGCCGATAGAGATCGAACAGTTGCCCGGCTAGCCAGCGGTCGCGTCGTACGGCCAAGTCGCCTTCGGCCGCGTCGAGCTGATCCAACTGCTGCAGCTTGCTCATCTCCAGCAGGCTTTCAAACGCTTCGCCGCTGCGGCCGGCCAGCGTCAGTTGCTCGGCCTGCGTGCGGAGCCGGGCGTATTGTTCATTGGGCGTTTCAAAGAGATCGGCGTGCCGCTGGGCGATCTCGTAGAACCCTGGCAGGTCGGCGGAGAGCCCTTCCACGATCGTCGTGCAAAGCTGTTGGCGGAGCTTGGGCTGGGGGGCTCGCTGATGAGCCGCCAGCAGCACGTCGAACGCCTCGCGGTGCGCGCCGGAGAACAGCAGCAGCTCGGCATGGGCCACGACGGCATCGGGATCATCGGGCCGCTGCTGAAGTCGCGCCGTCGACGCAGCCAGGGCGGCGTCGATCTGGTCGTAGGCTTCAATCCGATCGACATTCTGGGAAATGATGCGGCCGGCGCACGCGATCAGGTTGCCCGGCCGGCAACCGGAGAGCGACCGCGTCCGCTGGCGGATCTTGCCGGTTTCCAGATCGACCACGATCACTTCGCCCGTATTGAGCGGCAAGAAGTAACCGCCGCCGCTGGCGAAACCTCGCCCGCTGGGGGCCGCGCCGGGCGGTAGCTGGCACGGCGGCCAGGTATCGCTGCCATCGGCCAGGGAGAGCGCCCGGACCGCACTGCGGCCCGCGAGGATGACGGACTTTTCGTTGACGGTGGCCAGGTACTGCGAATCGAGCCGCGGGGCTTGCCACAGCGGCCGGCCACTGCCCAGGTCCAGGCAATGGATGGCATCGTGGCCTTGCGGCGTCAGCAGCGCGCGGCCCGCCGCCACGCTAACGCACGCATCGCTCCACCGCCGCTGGCGATGCGCGGCCTCGTGCGAGGTGCGAGGAATGCCTGCCACCAGGGCGTTGCGCGTTGAGACTAGCTGCTCGGGATGAAAGGTCCAGCGAATCTCACCGCTGGCCAGGTCGATTGCCACAAACTTATCGCCGGCCACCGGGCAGACCAGGATGCCGTCGGCATAGGCGGGGCTGGCGCCGCTCATCCGCCGCGGTTCGCGCCGCGGCACCGTGCCGCTGACCACCCGATTGCGCCGTTGCCGGTTGCTATCGTCGACCGCGCTGAGCCGCTGCTGCGCCAGCGGCCGTCCACTGGTCCGATCCAGCACCAGCAGATAGACGCTGTTTTCGTATTCACCCACCACGTAAAGCTGGTCGGCCAATGGCAGCGGCGGCCCCAGGAAATAGGTCCCGGCCAGCGGGAGACTGAATTGGCCCGGCGGCCCGCCGATCTCCCAGGCGAGCTTTCCGGTGGCGACGTTGTAAGCGGTGAGCCGATTGTGGTCGCGGGGCCAGCCGGGATCGAGCCGCCGCGAACCATCGGGGCCCACCACCATCCGCTGGTTCAACAGGCCGAACGAGAATCCCACGTCTTCCACGCCGAAAACGTGTTGGCCGTCGCTGCTCATCGTGCCATAGGTGGCATCGCCCCAGCTTCGTTCATCCAGTCCGGTCAGCAGTTGGGCCGAATCGACTTCCAGCGAGCCACGGTCGCGGGCGAGCAGCGTGGCGAGGCCGTCGTCGAACGGGGCCACCCAAGCCAATTCGCCCGAGGCTGCGTCAATGGCCAGCATCGCGCTGGTCGTGCGGACCAGGACCCGGCCATCGACGACCAGCGGTTGCCCTGCCGGCAGGGTGGTGAAATGCTGCTCGCGGTACAGGTCGCGGAGCGTTTGCAACGCCTGCGAGGCCACTTGCTCACTGGTGGTTGGATATTGCCACCGGGCGCGAAGCCATGGCAGACCGCCCGCGGTTTCCTTGCCGCTGCGGCGGGTGTCGCCGCGGACCAGCAGCCAGTCGTCGGGGCGGGTATGGGGCAGCGGCCGGTCGTGGGCGAACCGGCGGAGCAGATCGGGCATCTCGACAGGGAGCCCGGCCAGTTGCAGGTCGCGGCGCTGCACATCGGTCAGCGAGACAAGGCGGCTTTGGGCCTCGCGGACCATCCCCGCCCTCAGCCAACTCAGCGCATGATGCCAGGTGGTGGCCGAATCGAGCGGCGGTGCCGCCCAGTTGGATTGCAACCGTTCCAGCACGATGGCCGCTTGCAGCGGGCGATCGCGATCGAGCAGGTGCCGAGCCCAAATCAACGAGGCTTCGACTCCCGCCTGGGTGAAACGGAACCGACGCACGACATTTTGCAACGATTCCAGGTCGCCCGTCTGGAGTGCGTCATCCAAGGCCCGGCGGGCCACCACCCCGTAACGCAGTTCGTACGCCTCGCGGGCCGGTTCGGGCAGTCCCGCCAGCATCCGCTCGGCCTCGGCGCGCAGGCTCTGGTAGAGCGGGAGGTCGAGGTCGGGGCGGATCAAGCCGTCGTCGCCCGCCCCCAGCACGTGATCGAGCAGGATCAGCGCATTGCCGTAGCTTTCGTTTTCGAGTTGCTGCTGCGCCCGAAGCAGGTAAGTGGCTAACTGGCGGTCGGCCAGGCTGGCGTCTTCGTCGGTTGCATCGTCAGCCCGGTTGTTGGGCCGCTGGGCCAGTAGCGCGACCGCCTGGACCGGCGGCGCCTGCACGGCCTGGCCAACGGGCGCAGGTGCCTGGACAGCAACCGGTGGCCTGCGCTGTGCGCCGGCATTTACGTTAGCGGCATTTGCTTGCGGGCCGTTTGCTGGTGCGCCTGCCCGCTGACCCGCGGCGTTGTCGCGAGTGGGAGGTTCGCTCGGCGCGACTTCGTCACTGGCAGCATCGGGACTGGCAGCATCGTGGCCTGCGCCGTCCTTGGCCGAAGTGTTCTCACCTTCCACCTCGGGGGCGGGGGCTTCCACGGCACGCGCCTGATCCGCCAGCCAGGCTTTCATTTTCTTCAGGGCTTCATTGCGCTGCTCCGCATCGCGGTAGCCTAATGTGCCGGCGTTATACAGGGTGTTGGGATCGTTGCGCACGCCGTCCAGGTGGTAATCCTTGAGCGATTGATCGGTAAGGTGGACGAGCACGGCCATGGCCACGTCGCGCAGTTCGATCCGGTAGGTGGTCCGCTTGCCGTCGACCACCGTAGTCCGGCTGGAGCAGACGGTGGCATCGTCGAGCAGTGGTTCCAGCAACTCGATATGGCTCCGGTCGCCCAGCTTGCCGATCGCCAGTACGCCGTACATTCGCATGTACGATGAGACATTCTTTTCCCTGGCAATCCGTAGCGCCGGCACCAGCCCTTGCTTGATATCGTGCTGCATCGCCAGGCGAAGCGTCTGGTATGCCAGGGTGTTGCTGGGCGTCTGCGCAATCCAGGTTCCCAGCAGGTTGCGCACCTGCTGTTGCTGGTCGCCGGAGCGCAGGGCTGTCTGGAATGCCGGCCGGTTGACAAAGTTGAAGACCAGCATCTGTGTCTGGTCGGGCAGTCTCACGTTGGGATCGGATGCCACGAAGATCAACGATGCGACCGTCCCAACCGAGGGCTGTTGCCGCACGTTGGGGTCGGGCACGCGCGACATCTGCGTGACCTGCTGGCAGCGAAGCTCGACGGCTTCTGCGGCCAGTTCGCCGCCCGCCGCCGCAGTTTCCAGCAAACCGGCCTCCGCACGGTGCATCTCGACAAACAGTTTTCGGGAGTGGGTTCCATCGCCGGCGATCTGCCGGAAGCGGTCCCAGCCCGCGAGCTGATGCTGGCCACGGCCCTGGGTGTCCTGCTCGAAGGCTTTGAGCCGAGCCTGGTAGTCGGCCTCGAGAATGTCGGCCAGGCAGCGGCGGGCGCGGAGGCGAACTTCCGGATCATCGTTCCGTAGCGCGCGAATCAACGCCGGCTTGGCAGGCAGACCTACCTCACGAATTTTTCGGGTAGCAGCCTCGCGAACGCCGAAATCCGGATCGCCCAACTGCTTGATCCACAGCGCAAGTTCCTGGGGGGCTTCCTTCGCCACGGCCGGTGCCAGGGCTGGCGCCTCGTGCGCGGGCGGCGGGGCGGCGACAGGTTCATCGTCGTCGGCGACCGGCGTGGAAACAGGAAAGGTTCCTTCGACCGCCGGTGCCGGGACGGCATCGCCCACTTCGTGCGGGGCGGCCACAACTTCGGCCGCGCCCAGCAGCGATGCGATCACCACCAACGCCACGACGCACAACAACACGTAATAAAGGAACCGGCGCCGACCGATGGAATGGCCAGGTTGATTGATGCGAGGATGATTCATGAAAATCCTCAAGCGGGCTGGACCTTCGAGGGGGTGATCCACGCCCCCAAGCACTAGGGAGCAAGCGGACGATGTGAGTGCTCGGCACCCTGGATTGCCGCGCCGGACCGGCTGCCTCCCAGTATTTCACAGTCGATCCGTAAACGCCAACCTTCGACGTCTGGGTGCAATCAGGGCATTTTGCGCGCCTCGGCGGCATGGCAGCCTGAGAAACAACACCCCCATGCTTAGTGCGCGCCGCGGCCCGTTCGTTCATTGGTTCTCCCACAAGCGAGGTTATGGAACGCTTTAAGCCGCATCGAAGCCGCTTCGAGCCCCATTTCCGCCGCAGTGCCTCAAGAGGCTCAACGGTGGCGAGCGGGCAGAGCCAACAGTATGCTGAGGCTGCCATCGTGGTGGTACGCGCACTAGCTTCGCCGGGCCGGTTGATGGACGCCCTGAACGCTGCGCTGCCATGCTGCATTGGAGGGGGCCGATTCCTTGCCGTTCCCAGCTTCCCAGGCTGATTCGCTGGTCACCTCGCAGAACGTGAGGGGGCGGTGCGTGGCCCTGCGCGGCGCACGGTCAGCGATTCTGTGTTGGTCGCGCGGCCACCGCGTTCCGATGGCCATGCGATTCGTGGCCTTGACGTTCATACTCGCCCTGCTCGCCGGGTGTGGCGAGGGCCAGCCACCTGCCGAACCCGACTCCGCGGCGGCACCGCAGGCGGAAGCCAGGGGGGCCGACGATCAAGGTGGCGATTCCAAGTCTATATCTGATAGTATTTTACCGAAAGACGGGCCGTGCCAGGCCGAATATCCGGCGCTCCATAACCTGCTGCAAATCAGCGAGCGCGTGTACAGCGGGGGTGAGCCGCACGGCGACGAGGCTTTTCAAGCCCTGAAGCGTCTGGGCATCCGTACCGTGGTGAGCGTCGATGGCATTCGCCCTGACCTGGAAACCGCGGCCCGATACGATTTACGGTATGTCCACATTCCCATTGGGTACGACGGCATCTCGCCTGAGGCTGCGGCCCAACTGGCTCGCGTGGCCGACGAAGTAGCCGGTCCGATTTACTTCCATTGCCATCATGGCCGGCATCGAGGACCGGCCGCGGCGGCCGCGGCCTGCGTGGCAATGGGCGACGCCACGGGCAGCGAAGCGTTGCGGATTCTGGAAGCCGCCGGCACCAGCCGGAATTATCCCGGCTTGTGGCGCGACGTGCAGCAGTACCGTCGCCCGGCCGCGGGAACTCCGCTGCCTGAATTGGTGCCAGAAGCGAAACTGGAATCGCTGACGGCCGCGATGGCGCAGATCGACCGCCGTTTCGACCTGCTGGAACTTGCCGCCGAGCACGATTTTGCGTCCCCGCCGGAGCATCCCGACCTGGTGCCCAAGAACGAAGCCGTGCTGCTGCGGGAAGCGTTTCGCGAATCGGCCCGCGGCTTGGGCGAGCCGTACGATTCCGTATTTCGCAATCAATTGCACGCCGCCGAGTCGGCCGCCGCTGCGCTGGAAGCAGCGCTGGAAAACGAGAATCGCGACGAAGCCAACCGGCAAATGCAGGTGCTTGCAGCCGGTTGCAAACGGTGCCATCAGCAGTATCGGGATGGCGCAAGTCCGTAGCGTATTGAACGGGACGCCCAAGAGAGAATGCCTGGCTAGCCCCCAGAGGCGTTTGGTCCTCCCACCTGGTTTGCGGTGAGGCAATACCATGGATCGCTGGATTGCACTGCTTCTGCTGGGGATGGCCGCCGGGTGTACCGCGGGCGAAGCCCCCGATTTGGTCGTATACACCGCATTGGACGAAGAATTCTCGGACCCGATCCTCAAAGAGTATGGCCAGCAATACGGTGTGAAGGTAGCGCCCAAGTACGACACGGAAGCCACCAAGACAGTAGGACTGGCCAACGCAATCCTGGCTGAGAAAGAGCGGCCCCGGTGCGATCTGTTTTGGAATAACGAGATTCTCAATACCTTGCGACTGCAACAGGCCGGGTTGCTCGATGTGTATGTTTCGCCGCAGGCGGAGCGATTTCCGGCCATGTACCGTTCCGAGCAAGGGTATTGGCACGGATTCGCCGGGCGCGCCCGGGTGTTGATCGTCAATACCCAACTGATTCCCGACGAAGCTGACCGGCCAGGATCGATTCACGACCTGGCCGATGAGAAATGGCGCGGCCGGTGTGGGATTGCCAAGCCGCTGTTCGGCACTACCGCCACGCATGCGGCCTGCCTGTTTGCCGCCTGGGGCGATGAGCAGGCCAAGGCCTACTTTCAGAAACTGCTGGACAACGAAATACAGGTGCTGGCCGGTAACAAGCAAGTGGCAACGAGTGTGGCCCAGGGTCGCTTGCATTTTGGCATCACCGATACCGACGACGCGATCATCGAACTGGAGAAGGGAGCGCCCGTCGCGATTATTTATCCCGACCAAGAAGACGATGGAGTGGGTACCCTGTTCATCCCCAACACGTTGGCCGTCGTTCGTGGCTGCCCTCACCCCCAGCAGGCCCGGAAACTGGTGGACTACCTGTTGACGCCCGAAGTTGAGCGCCGGCTAGCAGAGGGCAGCAGCGCGCAGATTCCCCTGGGCGAAGGGGTGGACGCGGAAATTCGTGTTGAAACCCCCGCCACGGTGAAGGCGATGCAGGTGGACTTTGAGGCCGCCGCTCAGCGCTGGGATGCCGCCGCAAGCTATCTCCGCGAGGTCTTTTCCCAGTGACTGGGGGGCCGGCGGTGCCCCCCGCCGCTTGGTAATCCCGAAATTTGGCAGCAAGTCAGCCATTCACGGCGTGGCAGGCCCGTCCTCGGAAGGGGGGCGGCTACCAGGGCGGTTGCTGCGGGCGGCATTCCAACCGTAGTTGGCTGCTATGTGCCCCTCTTTATGTGGGGGGAATGTGATTTAAACCGAGGCGTGGGCTCCTTGGCCGGAGAGCTCTGCCCAAAATCGCGCTGGGATTGTGTTCCCCCGAGGTGGCTTCATCTGGTAAGATAGAGTCTGTAGAGAAATTGGGTGGTTTTTGGTTGTTGTGGGGGTACTGGCACGCACGCGAGGCGGCCGCGGAGCGGTCTTCCCCGCGTTTTCGCCGATAATTCCCGCGAAAAATTGTTTGGCGGAAGTGCTGCCACGCGACTAAACTAGAGGCCACCGGCGGTTTATGCCGAAATCGTCGTCCGATCCTCTTAGGCCCTTCAGACACATCACAGGGTGCGGTTAGATAGCTTCTGCTTGGTCGCGCCCCGGTGTTGGGTGTGAGGCGTTGGGTTGCGCATGGCCGTTTGCAGCTTGTCAACCGTGCAAGTGGCTGCAGTGCGGCGGACGATGGCCTGCGGAACGCTCCCCAAAGCCTGGTATAGTGGGGCCTGGGAAATGGCAACGGCAAACGCCGTCGTTAGGTAACGCCTTCTCAGCAGCAAGTCACCTTGGTCCACAAGGAATGCGGGTTTTCATGTCGCAACGGCCTCCAAAGCGGAACAGGTTGGCCGCCGCATGGGACTTTCACCGGAGTTGAAACATGCTCATTCGACGCCCGATGGCTCTGGTCGCGCTGCCAGTCGTGCTTGGCACGTTGGTAGCGTCGGTCTTTGCAGCGAGCCCCGAGGCAGCTCGCCTGCAAACGTACAACCAGTTTTACGCCTTGAGCCTGAAGCCGCAGGCTGCCTTGCCGCGGGCGGAAGCACACGAAATCGTCGTGCTGTTCGATACTTCGGCCAGCCAGATGGGTGCGCATCGCGATAAGGCGCTGGATTCCCTCCAAGCCTTCCTGCAGGCCCTCAATCCTGAGGACCGCGTCAAGCTGATCGCGGTGGATGTCAGCGCGGTGCCGATGAGCCAATCGTTCGCCGCGCCGCAAAGCGCCGAAATGCAGCAGGCCCTCGATAAGCTACGCCAGCGGGTGCCGCTGGGCTCCACCGATCTCAACGCCGCCATGCGCGCCGCGGTCGACGCTTTCGCTTCGCAGAAGTCGTCGGCACCTCGGGCTGCGGTGTACCTGGGCGATGGGGTCCACATCAGCGGCGTGCTGGGGCCTCAGCAGATCAAGCCGATCGTCAGCGAACTGGTGAAGAACCGGATTCCCGTTTCGGCCTATGCGATCGGCCCCCGCGTGGACACGCAGGCCTTGGCCGCGATTGCGAACCAGACGGGCGGACTGCTCGCCGTCGACGGTGATCAATTGCCAGCCGCTCGCGTTGGCCATGGGTTGGCGAACGCTGCAACGGAAGTGGTGCTGTGGCCGCAAGATGTGAAACTGCCCGCCGAGTTCGCCGAACACTATCCCCAGCAGATTCCCCCGCTGCGCAGCGATCGCAGCACGATCCTGGTGGGCGTGGGCAATCTTGACAAGCCGGCAGAAGTGGCTGTGACGGCCACCACGGCCGGCGGCGAGCGGCAGAACCTGAACTGGGCGGTTGAGCCGGCCCTCAGCAACGACGACAACGCCTATCTGGCGGCGGTGGTGGAATCGGCCCAGCAGGACGGTGGCGCGACACTGCCGGCCATCGGCGACGAAGGCTTGCAGGTGCTGCGCGCTACGGCCCAAGCCAAGGCGCATCAACTGACCCAGCTTGCTGGTGTCGCCCGGGCGATGAACAGCAACGAAAATGCCCGCCGCTTGGCCCATGGTGCCCGCGCCTTGGACCCGGGGAACCAGCAAGCCGTGGCGCTGGCTATGTTGCAAGACCCGGCCAACCTGCCGCCTCCGGCCCCGGCCCCCGCTGGTGCGGCGGCTGATCCGCTGATCCTCCGCGGCCAGGGTGGACCGGCGGTGCTCGATGATGGCGGCATCCTGGAACAATTCACCCGCGAGCGCGCGGCCCGGGCGCAAAAGATTGTCTCCGATACGCTCAATGCCATTAACGAGGCACGAGCCTTGATGGCGACTGACCCGGGTGCGGCCGGCAGCATGCTGAAGCTCCAATTGGATGCCGTTTCCCGAGCGCCGGACCTGGACGAGGCAACGCGTGCCCAGCTTCGCGACCGCTTGGAAGCAACGCTGCAGGCGATTGCCGTGCGGCAACAGGAATTTGACCAGTTGCTGATCCACGCCGAGGAGCAGGAGGGGATTCGTCGCGACCGCGAGCGGCTTCAACGGGACCTGATGGCCCGCGAGGCGAAGCTCAGCCAATTGATGGCCCGGTTCGACGCCCTGATGGCTGAAGGCCACTATGCCGAGGCGGAAGTGATTGCCGACCTGGCCGTGGACGTAGCTCCCAACGAGCCGGCGATTGCGGCGGCCGCGATGAACGCGACCATGCAATGGGCCTACACCGATGCGATGGCCCTGCGCGAAGCCCGCATCCGCGGGGTGCTGGCCACGTTGCGGACCGTGGAGCACGCCCACATCCCCACGCCGGATGAGCCGCCGATCATCTACCCGGACAAGCAATGGTGGCTGGAAATGACCGAGCGTCGCCGGGAGTACGCGTCGGTCGATCTGTCGAGCACGAATCCGGCGGAGAAGAAGATTCTGGCGGCGCTCAATGACCCCACTCAAATGGACTTCATCGAAGTGCCGTTGCGTGACGTGATCTCTTTCTTGAAGGACTACCACAAGATCGAGATTCAACTGGACGAGCGGGCGTTGGAAGACGCCGCGATCGATCCGGACACGCTCATCACCCGCTCGCTGCACGGCATCTCGCTGAAGAACGCATTGCGGCTGATGTTGGGCCAGCACGATCTGTCGTACGTGATCGAGAACGAAGTTCTGATGATCACCACCGAGGATCGGGCCAACCAGATGGTCGTGACGAAGGTCTACCCGGTGGCCGACCTGGTCATCCCCATTGCCCCCCCGAGCATGGGCGGCTTTGGCGCCTTTGGCGGGATGGGTGGCATGGGCGGCGGCATGATGGGTGGCATGGGCGGCATGATGGGCGGCGGCATGGGCGGCATGATGGGGGGCATGGGCATGGGCGGTGGCATGGGCATGGGAGGGGGCGGCCTGTTCGATGTGCCGTCGGCTCCTGGTGATGCCCAGGGCATTAAACTGGGCCCTGCTGCCAACAATCCCGCTGAGGCCAACAATGCCGACGGCGCAAAACCGGCCGAACCGGCGGCCCCCGTCGCGGATGCGGCTGCCGACAGCCAGGCCGCCTCGCCGGCAACGGCCCTACCAGTGCCCGAAGGTGCCAACGTCGATGAAGCCTGGGATAAGCTGCTGGCGTCGCAGAAGATTCAGCCCGGCACGATTCGCGCAACGGTGCGCCAGCTTCTGAACCAGAAGCAGTTCGACCACGTGGCCGCGTGTTTGCGGGCGGCGATGCGTCACCGTCACACCGAGCCGTGGATGTACGAAGCCTTGGCCCTGGCCCTGATCGCACAAGATCAACCGGCCGAGGAGATCGAACGGGCCTTGCTTTCGGCCGCCGACTGGAGCACCAGCCCGGCCGACTTGATTTACCTGGCCCAGTATTTTGCTCGCTCGACGGCCTACCTCGACGACGCCGGCCGGGAGCGCTTTCTGCGCCGCGGATTGCAGTTGTTGCAGCAGGCTTCCCAACTGGAACCCAACCGTTCGGAAACCTACGAGTTGGCGCTGGACCTGGCCCGGCAGTTGAACGAACTGGATGCGATCCAGTGGGCGACGGTCGCGGTGGCGAGCCGAGCCTGGCCGAAGAACAAGCTGGAGATTTGCCACCAGGCCACGCAGTTGGCCACATCGACCATCCAGCAACTGCGCAAGGAAAATCGTTCGCAGGAGGCCGAACAGTTTGAAGCGGCCCTCCGCGAAGCGTTGCGGCGCGACTTGGTGGTTATTGTAAGCTGGACGGGCGATGCCGATATCGACCTGTCCGTGGAGGAACCCGCTGGCACCATCTGCTCACTGCGGAACCCGCGTACCACCTCCGGCGGCATCATGCTGCCAGACATCAACACCCAGCAGGCACAAGGCCAGATCAAGGGCACGTCGGCCGAAGTCTATGTCTGCCCTCAAGGATTTGAAGGCCGCTATCGGATGCTGCTACGCCGGGTGTGGGGCCAGCCCACCGCGGGCAAGGTAACCGTCCAGGTCTACCAGCACTACGGCACGCCGCAGGCCCAGGTGCAGACCGAAACCGTCGCGCTCAATGATGAGGCGGTTCTGGTTCCGTTTGATCTGGCGGATGGCCGCCGGAAAGAAGCACTGCAAGAGCACCAGGTTGTGAACGCAGCCAACGATGTGCAGATCAACCGGCACGTGCTGGCTCAGCAGATTGCCAGCATGTCCGACCCCAACATCCTGCGCCGGTTCCTGTTCGACCGGATCCAGGACAGGCGGGGAGGTGGCCGGTGGTTCCGTGGCGGCGGAGTTGGATTCCAGCCGGTGATTGCCACGCTGCCCGAAGGTGCCAACCTCCAAGCCAGCGCGGTCATTTCGGCCGATCGGCGCTATGTCCGGATCACAGCTACGCCGTTCTTCTCCGGCATCTCCGAAGTGAACGTGTTCAACATGCAGACCGGCCAGAACGCCCAGGGCCGCGGCGGCACAGGTGGTCAAGGCTTCGGCGGTATGTCCGGAGGTGGCACAGGCGATCCGTTTGGTGGCGGCTTCGGCGGTAGCCAAGGCGGCGGTATCGACCCGATCGCTGGTGGCGGCGGGCTGGGTGGTGGCGGCGGATTGGGTGGCGGCGGCGGCGGCGCCCTGGGTGGCGGATTCTTCTAATCTGCGGCACAGCAGCGGTCGCGGCCGCACCTTCCACCAACGTCCGCGAACCTGTCCACTATGTGAAGTTCTCAAGCCCTGGCGCTTTCGGTACCGTGCCGAAGCCCAGGGCTTTTTCTTTTCATGGGCCTTTTCAGAGGGGGGGCACTTGGCATTGAAGCACGGGCGAGGCGATTGCGGCGCGCCATTCGATCCGCAATTCACCGTGCCCGGCCGCTACGCTGCACCGCCAGGAGTCGCTCAATCAGCGCAATCAAGACTTCGCTGCCGCAGGGGCGACGAACAAAGTACATGCCGTGGTTGCCGCATTGCCGGTGGATGATGTCGGCCCATTGCGACGACGACAGGAAGATCGTGGGCACGTATTGCCCGCATGCTTCCACGACCCTGGCATGCACGGCGATACAGCTTTCGCCTCCCAGTTCCGCGCTACTGATGAAGATGTCGATGGGCTCGCGGTCAGCCAGTGCCACGGCCTGTTGTGGCACATCGCACAGATGGCAATCGAAGCCGTGCGCAGTAAGCATGGCCTCAAGGGGCGCCCGCTCCTCACGCTTGGGTTCCACCACCAAGATCGAGGCGACTTCTGCCCGTTGCGGAAACTGGTTTTCCAGAACCGCTTCGCGGCAAACCCTCGCTGCGGGGGAAAGCCGTCGATGAAGGCTGTGGATGTGGCGGACCCCATTCATGGTTCAGTCCCTGGAGGGATCGTTGGGGGGGCATTTGAGCCTTGAATCCTGTCTGCCCCCGTCATTTCGCCGCGTGGCGCTGGTGGTACCTCTGCCGCTTCAAAGCCCCGGGCAGCATCTTATGGCCGCTGTAGACCACTGGGGTTTGCGCGGCGCGCCGCATTCGCACAAGAGTCGCCTGCGATGCTTGGCAAGGCAGCCCACCGTATGAATTCGGCTGAAGCGGTGGAGGGTTCCGTAACAGAAATCGGAACTTGGGTCTTGGTATCAACACCAATCCTTGTCCAACCGTTGCGCCTGGCTGAAACGACATAATCGCGTCTGTCGGCTTGGCCGTTGAAAACAACGGTTGCTTAAGTGTCGCGTTGCATCAACAGTCGCCGCGTGGTGCGGTTGCTTCGCACCCCCCGAGCGGCGGCCGCGATTTCAGAAACTGCTTGCATTTTGCCGCAGTATTTCGGCAAAATGACGTGGTTACCACTGCCGCTGCGGTGGAAGCGTCGTGCGCCTATGGGATGTTCCCACTGCCCTACTGGGTACGAACCCCACCGACCTGCCTAAGGGGGGGAAGTCTGGTCAATAGAAATTGGCGTTGCAAAAATACCTCATGCGTGGGCGTGGATCGGAAAATGGTTGACCGCAAAATGCTGGTCCCGGTGGCTGCCTGGTCGGCTTCCAGGACGTAAGGTTGCGCACCGGTAACAGCAGAGGAGATCACACCTGATGAAGATGCGGCGACTTCGCCCGTCGGGGCGTAGCCTGTTAGCCTGCTTGGTGGTCCCGGCCATGGCGATGTGGATGTCCACACCCGCGGCGGCCGAGGAACCGCTGAGCACCGCCCTGTCGGTGTTCGCCAAGGCAGCTCCCGAAGGCCTGGACGACCTCCAGACGATGGAAGCCCGGGTCGGGGAACTGGTCACCAAGCTCACGCCCTCAACCGTGGCCGTCCGCGTGGGCGGGGCCATGGGCTCGGGCGTGGTGATTGAAGGCGGCTACGTGCTCACTGCTGGCCACGTTTCCGGCAAGCCAGGCCAACGTGCCACGGTGATCCTCCACGACGGCAAACGGCTCGCCGCCGAGACGCTCGGCCGCAACCAGCAAATGGATAGCGGCCTGATCAAGCTGCTGGACGAGGCCGATATCCCGACTGTCGCGATGGGCTCAACCGACGACCTGAAACGCGGCGATTGGTGCCTGTGCCTGGGCCACCCCGGCGGTTACCAGGCCGGGCGTCCGCCGGTGGTTCGCTTGGGCCGGGTGGTTCGCATCGAACCCACCGCGATCCGCACCGACTGCACGCTGGTCGGTGGCGATTCCGGGGGACCGCTGTTCGATATGCAGGGCCGCGTGATCGGCATCCATAGCCGCATTGCCGCTTCCCTTACCGCGAATTTCCACGTACCGATCGACACCTTTGTCAACACGTTCGACCGCTTGGCCGAAGGCCTCGATTTCGACGGCAGTAGCCGGCCGGTGATTGGCGTTCGCGGTGAAGACCACGAACGCGGCTGCCGTGTTGTCGAACTCTTCCAGGACCTGCCCGCCAAGAAGGCCGGACTGCGTGAAGGCGATGTCATCGTCCGCCTGGGCAAAGTCACCGTGCGCGGGCTGGGCGACCTGGTCGGCGCCGTGAACAACCATTTGCCGGGCGATGAGGTCACCATCGAGTTTCTGCGGGGCAACGAACGGATCATCCGCAAGGTAACCATTGCGGAGCATCCCCAACCATCCTCATCCAGCGATGAATAGCCGGCCGCTGCCCCAGGGGGCTTCGCGGCCGGATGGCCCGCCAACGATCCTGCACTCCCTCCAACTTCCGCGGGTGGCGCCCTGGTGTACCGCGGAGCATACTCGGCTCGCCCCCCTTCAGCCGGTGGCCACCCCCCGCGGCCGCCCGATGAGCTGTGCGAGCCTGCCGCGGCGGGAACTGTAGCCTACCGTAACCGTATTCATCGCTGCCCACTCCTACCGATTTCATTCTGCATTAAGCGGACGGAGTCCCCATGAAACGGAATCAATCCAACGGATCGCTGTTTGGCCGCCTGGCCGCTTTGCTGGTGCTGGTTATTACGTGCGCGGCAGCAGCGCCCGCTTTGGCCCAGCGCGGCGATGTCTTCCGAGAATCGCCCGGTGTGATGTCCGCGTTCCGCAATATCGTGGAGCCTGCGCGCGATTGGGTGGCGGAAGTGTACTGCGATGGCAAGCGCGTGGCGCTGGGGACCATCGTGGGCGCCGATGGATGGATTCTGACCAAGGCCAGCGAGTTGTCGGGCGATGTTGTCTGCAAGCTGCGCGACGGCAGCGAACACGAGGCAAAAATCACAGGCGTCCATCCCGACCACGACCTGGCCATGCTCAAGATTGAGGCCGATAACCTGACGGCGTGCGAATGGATGGATGCCGCCAACTTCTTTCCTGGCCAGTGGGTGGCATCGGCCGGAACCAGTTCTGATCCGCTGGCACTGGGCGTAGTGAGCGTGGCCCCGCGGCAGATTCCTGCCCAGCCCGGCGTGCTCGGCGTGCGGATCGACGATGGCGAGGGCGGCGTGTTGATTGCCGAGGCGATGAGCAACAAGGCCGCCGCCAAGGCGGGCTTGCGCGATGGCGACTTGATCACCGCGCTGGATGGCGAACCGATCACCAGCCGCCAGCAACTGGTCCGCGCGGTGCAGTCGCGCAGCCCCGGCACGCTGGTACGGGTGAAGTACCGCCGCGGCGACGAAGAGGGCGAGGTGGTCGCACGGTTGGGCCGGCCCGATCCGGTATTGCAAGACCGGCTGGGCGGCCGGCTTTCGGAGCGAGCCGACGGTTTCCCCCTGGCGCTTCAGCACGATTCGGTACTGGATCCTGACGAGTGCGGCGGACCGTTGTTAGGCTTAAGCGGCAAGGCGCTGGGGTTGAATATTGCCCGCAGCGGCCGCGTGATGAGTTATGCGATTCCGGCCCAGACGGTGCTTTCGGTGTTGGCCGACCTGCAAAACGGCAAGCTGGCACCCCCTGCCCCGCTCACCACGATCGTGGCCACCAAAGAATCCGGCGAATAAGCGATCGGAACCGGGTAATCGCCGTGCCAACCGTGGGGCCGGCGATTGCCGGACGCAATCCGGTTGGAATTGCTGCGAAACCGGTAGGTTTCCCAAATGGGTGGCGGATTCGTCGGTTGCGGTCGGTAGAC
>CAZEEG010000110.1:0-5584 GCA_964511065.1 uncultured Pirellulales bacterium
CCGTCCACGCGGTAGCTGTCGAGCGATTGTTCGGGGGCAACGTAATCGGCGGTGCCCAGCTTGTCCTGGCCGAAGATCATGGCCATGGTGAACTCTTGGCCCTGGTCGTCGCACAGGGCCAGGCCGAAATCGAGCACCTTGACCCGGCCCTCGCGGTCGATCAACAGGTTGCCGGGCTTGACGTCGCGATGGACCATGCCCTGGTCGTGGGCATATTGCAGCCCCGCGGCGGCCTGGCAAATCATGTCGCAGGCTTGCTGCCAGGGAACGGGTCCTTGCCGGTCGATCAGTTCCTGGAGGCTGATGCCTTCCAGCAGTTCCATCACGATGTACTGGAGCTCATCGGTGGCATCCAGCCGCAGTGTGCGGACAATGTTGGGATGGTTCAGCCGTAACCCGGCCTGGCCTTCCAAGCGGAACCGCACTGCAACCCCGGCGTCGTGGGGGTTACTGGAGAGCACCTTGATGGCGACCCGCTGGCCGGAGTCCTGGTCGATGGCGGAATACAACCATCCCATCCCGCCGGCGCCGAGGATTTCGCACACCTTGTAACGATCGACAAAGAAGCCGCGGAAGCGGCCGCTGAGCAGGCGCTCGGTCTGAAACGGCGTGAGATAGCCTTCGCGGACAAAGGCCTGCGCCAACTGCTCGGCGTCAGGCACTTCGCCCACGTCGAAGCGGCCGGTCACCAGCTCAATCTGCTTGGCGGAAACCAGGCCGCTTTTGGTTAATGCTTCGAGAAATCGTTCGCTCGATTGAGGCGAAACCATGGAGACTCCATCCCGGAATCGGTGGAGCTTGACGTGAACAACCCCTGGTCGCCACTGAACCTACTCTTCTTCGTAGGTAATTTCAAGAATCTTCAGCCGCATCAAGCCAGCGGGAACTTCAATTTCTGCAATGTCGCCGACCTTCTTGCCCAGCAGGCCCTGGGCCAACGGGCTGGTCACCAGAATGCGGCCGTTGTCGTAGTCTTCGTCGCCGGCGCCGACCAGGGTGTACGTTTCTTCGAGGTCGATATCCAGGTCTTTGAAGGTGACCTTGGCTCCGAAGGCAATCACATCCCGCGGCATGTTGGACGTTTCAATGATCTCCATCCGGCTGATCTGGTCGCGCAAGAAGTTCATCTTGGCGTGGAGCATCCCCAGCGATTCGCGGGCACCGTGGTACTCGGCATTTTCGCTCAAATCGCCTTCGTTGCGAGCATCGGCCACGCGCTTGGACAATTCCGGCTCGTCCACTTCTTCCAACTGCTTTAATTCGGCCAGCTTCCGTTCATAACCAGCACGGGTGACCGGAATCCTGTCGGCCATGGGGCACCTCCGCAACATCCAAAAAAAAGCGGCCCCGCCAGCATCAGGTTGCTGGCGGAAGCCACGTGGGAATCGTTCTATTCATGCGCCCCGGAAAGTGGGGGCTGGATCTTGGCCGCAATGGCGGCCGAAGGGGACTACAACTTGAGTTGCCGGACCGGGTGTGGATCGCGCTACACTAAGCAAAATGCAGCGCTAATTCTACCACGCGCCGACTCGATCGCAAACATCCGCTGCTCCAGGTTCCGGTGGGGTCGCGAGCCAATGCTGATGCTGCCTGACGCCCCGAGTATGGGACGCTTCTGCGAAAGTTGCAATGCCTGAATCCGCGCGTTCACGCACTTTGCGGAGCCGCCCGATTACCAGATCCCAGGTGTCCGCCTGGCGGGCGCCGCGACCGTTCTTGCCTGAAAGCGGGCACTCAGCTTTGGGCCCTGCATGTCCCCCCTTGCTGTTATGACACCGGGAAGCGGGCCTCGTACGCCAGGCTTTGGATAAACTTCTTGGCGTCGAGGTACAGGTACGAGGGAATCGGGCTGTTGCGAATTTTGCTTTCCTGCAACTGGTCTTCCAGCAGCATCAGCATCGCTTGGGCGTCGTCGTTGATCTTCAGGGCCGTGTCGGGACCGATGGCCCCGTGCTTCTCGGCCCGCTCAATAAACGCTTGTTCCAAGCTGGCTCGCAGCGGTGCATACCGCTCTTCCTGCAGCAACGTTGGCCACTGGATCCGGCCGGTGATGCTGTCCAACTCGACCGACTTCAGCCGGTCGGGTGCGGCTTCACGCGCCCAGCGGGCGAACGCCTCGGGCGAGGGGGTCGGCCCCCGCAGTTCCCTGCGGTAATCGCGATTCATTTTTTGCATTTCGAAGTACGTCTGCGTCCACTGCAGGCGGTTCTGCATATTCTTGGTACGCGCGTCTTCAACGTTAATCAGCGCTTCGGAAGTGAGCAGGTTGTACTGCCCCCTCGAGCGCACCACATCGGCGATGCCGCGAGCATAACTCTCTGCAATGGTCGAAGCGCGGTTATCGACATACCATTGCGCCGCAGCCGAATTGGCCAGAGCTGCTACCGCTAGCATCGACAAGATCGGCCAATGGAAACGCATGGCTCATCACTCCGGTGCTATGTTTTGTTACGTCAACCCGCCACGGTTGATCGCGCTCGACCGATTACTGGCAACTCCGAGACTGGATTGCCCATGTTCACCAATTATACTTTAGGTTAAGTCACCATTCCAGAGTTTCCCTTCGCCCGACCGGTGCCTAATAGGGCTTTCCTACCGGAACGGCGCGGCGTCTCATCTCGTCATCGCGGAGCAGTTCAATGGCGAAGCGGCTTTCGGTCGGTCTGATCGTCTCACTTGTATGGTTAGGCACGACCTTGCCGGCCTCTCGGGGTCAAGCGCAACCAGCGCAGGCACAATCCGGGCGACCCGAACCGGCCACCGTTGCGGAATTGGCCCGGGCGGTCACCCAGGGAGATGTAGAGAGCAAAGCGCGTGCCATCGACATGTTGGCTGCGCGCGGAAGCGGCGCCGCGGCCGCAGCCTCGCAGTTGACGTCGGCCCTGGCCGACTCGCATGCCGAGGTTCGCTGGCGGGCCGCCAGGGCCCTGGCCGAAATCGGCCCGGCGGCCTCCAAGTCGGTGGGCGCCCTGACGGCCGCGCTGAAGGACAAGGAACCACTGGTGCGAGCCCACGCGGTCCGGGCCCTGGGCAAGATGGGTGACGCCGCCAAGCCTTCCACCCAAGCCATCACGCAATTGATTGCCGACCCGGACGAAACGGTGCGCCGCGCCACGGTCCTGGCCCTGCGCGAGATCAAACCCGATCGCCGGATTACGCTTCCTTTGATCGGCAAGCTGCTTCAGGACGCCGAACCCTCGACCCGGACCCTGATTCTCAGCGTGCTGGCCGAGCAAGGGAAGGCGGCGGTTCCTGCCCTGAACGAGGCCCTGGCCAACCCCGCCACGCGTTACTGGGCCTGCCTGGTCGTCGCCGAGATCGGCCCCGACGCCAAGGAAACCGTGCCGGCCCTGTTGAAGGCTACCCAGGATGAACACCCCGAGGTGCGTCACGAGGCGCTGATGGCGCTGGCCGCAACCGGCGATACGTCGGCGGCCACGATTGAAGCCGCGACCGCCGCCCTGGCCGACCGCGAGAATTCCGTGAAGTACGCGGCCGCGTACCTGCTGGGCAAATCCGGCGAAGCCGCAGCCTCGGCCAGCCCGAAGCTGCAAGATTTGCTGCGTTCAGACGACCCGTTCCTGAAAACGGTTGCCGCCTGGTCGCTGGCGAAATCCAGCCGCCCCAACCAGCCAATCTACAACCAGGCGGTCGACCTGCTGCTGGCCTCGCTGGAAAGCGAAGACAAAGATGTTCGGCTGGCCGCCATCGAGGCGATCGACGACTTGCATCCGCAGTCGCCGCGCGTGCTGCCGGCACTCATCAAGGCGTTCGAGAGCCAGGATGGCGTGATTGCCACCAACGTGGCCGATGCCCTGGTCGATATGGGCAAGGAAGCGGTCGCCGCCGTCAGCGACGAATTGAAAAATCCCCAGGTGCGCCGGGCGGCCGTGGTGGTGCTGGGCCGGATTGGTCCCGATGCCAAGGATGCCATTCCGGCGCTGGTCGAAGCCCTGCGGGGAGAAACCAACAAGGACGCTCGTCGCGAAATTTTCATGGCCCTGTCGAACATCGGGCCTGCCCCCGCCTCGTTGATCCCGGAACTGCTGAAGGATCTCCAGTCGGACGACATCCAACTGAAAGCCGGGGCCACGTATGCCTTGGGAGCCATCGGCCCGGAAGCCAAGGATGCCCTGCCGGAAATTCGCAAGAACCTGACCTCGCGCGATGAAAAGCTGCGGCTGTTGAGCGTGTGGGCGCTGGTGCATGTCGCGCCGGAAGACAAGGCCGTGGTTGATGCCGTGAAGCCGATCCTGATTGCCGGCCTGTCGCACGAGGAACCGCTGGTGCGGTACGAAGCGGCCAAGACCATCGGCATGCTCGGCTCGGCCATGCAGGATGCTGCTCCGCGGCTGAAAGAAGTGGCCGAAAGCGATTCCGTGCCCCAGGTCAGGGACGCCGCCAACGCGGCCCTGCAAAAGCTGCAGCCGTAAGACGGCAGTAGCCTGGATGTTTAACCAACCCAACGGCCCCGGAGAGGCGTGATGCTCCCCCGGGGCCGTTTTCGTTTTGCATGACAGCCTGCCGCTTACCGCAGGCGTCTTACTTCACCGTCAGCGTGGTGCTGGCCGAGTGGCTGTTGAACTCCGGTGCGTACATGCACTCGATGCTCGCAATGCCCGAGGTGTACTCCCCGCGATGCACCACCCAGGTGGAATACTCAAAGATGTACGTGCCCTTGGGCAGGTAGTCGATGAAGAAGTGGCTGGCCGTATCGCGAGTGGACTGATAGTACGCCAGACCATCGCGGAAGCGGTACTGCGAAAGCACGTCCACGGGCTCAGTGCCGGCGCCGCGCTGATCCTTCAGGTGCACGTATTCCATGTCGCGATCGACGCGGATCTCGACGCGCACCACCAGTTCCTGCCCCACCTCCAACGCGCCGTTCACCGGCTTAAGCTTCGGCCCCTGGGGCGTGTGAACCTTGGTGTACAGCGACTTGCGGACGGTGAGGGGGGTGCCCTCGTAGGCGGGCACTTTGTCGATGTCCTCAAAGTACTGCCAGTGGACGCCGCCCCAGGCCACTCCCGGGTCGCGCTTGGTAACCGTGATCTGACCGAGGGCCGGTTTCACATCCGGAGCGGGTAGCCGCTGCTGGTAGTAGCCGGTCCCGGCTTCCACATTCTCAGGCTCGATCGTCCGTTCCCCCAAGGTGACCTCGACCAGTTGATCGGAAGCCAGCAGGTCATCGACACCACGCAGCAGCAGCGCGTACACGGCATCGGCCGTGGCCTTGGTGGTCTTCCAGTCCTGGGTCTGCTTCTGCTTGAGCAGCCACACCTGCATGTCGCGCACGGCCTCCACGTCGGCGGCCACTTCCTCGAACGCTTCGATCATCAGGGCGTGCGTTTCAATGGGCGCCCGGAACCACCACCAGGAGATTTCCAGTTCGCGCCAGAACATGCCCAACTCGTCGTCGCGCACGGCCCGCTCGCGGAGCGATTGGATGATCGCCCGGGCGCTTTCGCGGTTCTCCAGCCGGTTCAAGGCAATGGCCAGGTGGCCTTGTGACTGCCGGATACCCAGTTCCAGCCAATGCTCCTTGGCCTGGTTGACGAAGAAATCGAACGCTTCGCGGTGGGCC